>NC_007292.1:600000-791654 GCF_000011745.1 Candidatus Blochmanniella pennsylvanica str. BPEN | reverse complement strand
ACAAAAACCTCATTACATAACCCAACAACAAACCCAGTAAAACGATCCTTCAAAATAGAGAAGAATTTTTTTTCAGTTGCATTCCACACCGCAACCACCCAACGAAAGCTCACCCTTAATCAGCAGCCACATCCAAGTACGAACTCCCACCAACCAACTCTTATTTACTTTACCATATACACATATGTATGTGTATATGTATACCCGTTGACCGAACATTTTAACAATTATATTTAAAAAAGTTGAAAAATTCAATGAAAAGAATAGATTAAATTATCTGCTTATTGAAGATAATTTGAAATAATATTGATTATTGTATGTTGTTAGGATTGTATTATTGAGGATTGTTATAGTAATATATAAAATATTAGAAATAAAAATTTGAAAACAGGTTATTATTGTTTAATAATTTTTTCTTAATAACTAAATTTATGGAAATATTTGAATTAATATTTTGAGTTATGTTATTGTGAAAGACGGGCTCATTCTATTTAAATAGTAAATATATATGCGTTAATATGTATTCCATTTTAAATGAATAAGTAGTTTTGTAATCAAACTTAATACATAATTATACGTTGTAGTTAAAGGTTATGGAAAGAACATTGATAATATTTTATATTAATTACAGGCTTGTAGCTCAGGCGGTTAGAGCGCACCCCTGATAAGGGTGAGGACAGTGGTTCAATTCCACTCAGGCCTATCATGAATTGATGTACGTAATAGTAGATAATGAGAAATGTTCAATAGGATTTATATCCTATTTATATTTTGTTTGCGCATGTTCAATGAATTACTATTAACTACGTGTTAACTATGTTAGACATATGGATTACAAATTATCCGTGATACTTAGATAATGATTTTTTTGTATTTTACTCAATACGTGTTGAAAAAAAATTAATTTTATAATTATGATTCCATCTTTGTGATGGATGATGGGAATTTGTGATATGTATATAGGTAAAATAAACAATTTAAAACTAAATAAATTTAAAACATACGTATACATATTAAGGTTACGACATTATGCCAGTTCAGGTATTAAACAGGTTGCCTGCGATAAAAATTTTACAAAATGAAGATGTTTTTGTTATGCAAAAATCACGCAATACTTTTAAAGAACAGAGTTCTTTAAAAGTATTGATTCTTAATTTAATGCCAAAAAAAATTGAAACGGAAAATCAATTATTACGTTTATTGTCAAATTCTCCCTTACAAATTGATATTCAATTATTGCGTATAGATGGTCATATCCCTAAAAACACACCTGTTGAGCATTTAAACAACTTTTATTGTAGTTTTCCAGATATCCGATATAAAAACTTCGATGGTTTAATTGTAACTGGTGCTCCTTTGGGATTAATTAATTTTGAAAATATAACCTTTTGGCCTCAAATTGAGCAATTATTTTTATGGGCAAAAGAACATATTAATTCGATATTATTTATTTGTTGGGCAGTACAGGCGGCTTTAAAAGTGCTATACAATCTTCCTAAATTTACTCGGAAACGTAAATTAGTGGGAATTTACCAACATAATACTATAAATTCACATGCACTTTTAACAAAAGGATTTGATGAAAAATTTTTAGCTCCTCACTCTCGTTATTCGGATTTTCCTAAAGATATAATTTATCGGAACACAGATTTAGAAATTTTAGCAGAATCTGATGAAGCAGGTGCATATTTGCTTATGAGTCAAGACAAGCGTTTAATATTTATAACTGGACATCCAGAATATGACGCGATGACTTTATCTCAGGAGTATTATAGAGATTTAAAATTGGGATTAAGTCCAAAGCTGCCAGATCATTATTTTCCTCAAGACAATCCTAATTTAGTTCCTAAGATCAGTTGGAGAAGTCATGCGTATTTATTATTTGCAAATTGGCTGAATTATTATGTACAACAAAATGTCATAAAACATTTAAGTTCTTTCTGAACAGGTTGAGTGAAATGAATAATAAACTATCATATTTATTCTGTAAAATTAACTTATGAAATATAAATTCAAAAAATTATAAATATTTTAAAATTATATAATTTCCTCAAAACTATAGTTTTGAGTTTGTTGTTATTGTGCATACAAAAGATTATGTATTTTTTTTTTGATGTTTATCTGAGATCGATGATATTGGTTGGTGTATAAAAGTGTATTTATACATAATCAAGAATTTTTCAATTTGCATAAATATGTGCAGATGTATACTATATTGATATAGAAATAAATGGTTAATTTTGTATATTTATTTTCCTGTATAAATTTTCACCATATTTATACACGTGAGGTACGATAATTATATATATAAATCGGTTACTACATTTATGTAGTAACCTGAATGAGTTATGGCGCGTTGAATAGTTTGTTTTAAATTTAATTTTTATTCACTTACTTTTGTGATAGAGCATAAGAAAATGAATTATGAAAAATATAAATCCTAATCGTACACAAGCTTGGAAGCATCTCAAACAACATTTTGACGATATGAAGAGCACATCAATTAACGATTTGTTCAATCAAGACAAATATAGGTTTGCTCATTTCTCTAAAACATTTAATAATGAAATTTTAGTGGATTATTCAAAAAACTTAATCACGAACGAAACTATTATTAAACTAATATCTTTGGCTATTGAATGTGATCTGATAGAAGCCATTTCAGATATGTTTCATGGGGAAAAAATTAATTGTAGTGAAGATCGTGCTGTATTACACATAGCTTTAAGAAATATAAAAAATACGCCAATTTTAGTGGATGGATTCAACGTAATGCCACAAATAAATGCAGTACTAAATAAAATGAAACAATTTTGTAATCGGGTTATTCAAGGTAATTGGACAGGTTACACGGATAAAATAATTACAGATATTGTTAATATAGGTATTGGCGGTTCCAATCTTGGGCCTTATATGGTAACTGAAGCATTAAAGCCATATCGAAATCATTTAAATATGCATTTTGTCTCTAATATAGACGGCACACACATTTTTGAGACATTAAAAAATTTAAATCCAGAAAATACACTATTTGTAATAGCATCAAAAACTTTTACTACGCAAGAAACTATGACCAATGCGCTTAGTGCACGTAACTGGTTTTGTAAAGCTACTTCTGATGCACAACATATATCGAAGCATTTTATAGCATTATCCACAAATACCATAGCAGTGCGTAAATTTGGTATTGATCCATCAGAAAATATGTTTAAATTTTGGGATTGGGTAGGCGGGCGTTATTCATTGTGGTCAGCAATTGGCTTACCGATAATGCTATCAGTAGGAGTGAGCAATTTTGAGTTATTGCTGACTGGAGCCCATGACATGGATATACATTTTTATAGCACACCGTTACATGAAAATCTACCAGTAATTCTAGCGCTTATTGGTATTTGGTACAATAATTTCTTTCAAGTTGAAACTGAAGCTATTTTTCCTTATGATCAATATATGCACCGTTTTACAGCATATTTACAGCAAGTAAATATGGAATCTAACGGAAAATGTGTAGATCGCAATGGATGCCCTATTACATATCAGACTGGCCCTATTATATGGGGAGAACCTGGGACTAATGGACAACATTCATTTTATCAATTACTTCATCAAGGCACTAAAATGGTTCCATGTGATTTTATTGCACCAGCAATTAGTCATAATCCTATATCTGATCATCATGAAAAATTAATATCAAATTTTTTTGCTCAAACCAAAGCGTTGGCTTTTGGAAATACACATCTAACATCAATGCAAAAATATATACAATCTAAAAAAAATTACAAACATGAACAATGTATAGTTCCTTTTAAGTTATGTAAAGGAAATAATCCTAGTAATTCTATTTTAGTTAAAAAAATTACTCCTTATACTTTAGGAGCTTTGATTGCTTTATATGAACATAAAATATTTACACAAGGCATTATTTTTAATATTTATACTTTTGATCAATGGGGGGTAGAATTAGGAAAACAATTGGCTGACAGTATTTTACCAGAATTAAAATATGAAAGTATGATTTCTAAAAATCATGACAGTTCAACTTATGGTTTAATACATTGTTACAAATCCTGGTGTGGTTAATGCAATTTTTTGATGTATAAAAAAGCTACATCAAATTGTGGTAGACGTGTGAAATAACATGTTTTGAGTAGTGTTTTTATTATATTCAAACATTCTATGATCTTCTTAAAAAAAGATAATACATGACATTCCGAGTAATTTTTTTATGATATAAAATCCAATAATTCGGAATTATACTAGTATTAAAAATGTTTCTTTTTTTTGAAGTTTCTATATAAATCCAAGATTCTTTTTCCAATAGATTGGACCTTTCTAATAAAAAAATAACTTCAGGTATAATATTATTTTGAAAAGGAGGATCAAGAAAGATGACATTATAAGTCGTAGTCGATTGTTGTAACCAAGAACGACAATCAGTATATATTATTTCACTGTTATATGCTGAAAAAGACTGCATGACTTTTATCAATGCAGTAATACAAATATGATTATTATCTAAAAAAGTTACTTTATTAGCTCCTCTAGACAATGATTCTAAACCTAATGCACCGCTTCCAGCAAAACAATCTAAACACACCGCTCTAGAAATAATAGGATTAAGCCAACTAAATAATATTTCACGCATACGATTAGTAGTTGGACGTATCTTAGAATGCCGAGTAATTGGTATGTTTCTTCCCTTCCATTTACCGCCAATAATCTTAATTTTTCTGGATACGCCTAAATGTAATTTATTTTTCACACATCCACTATATTTCTGTATATATTAAAATAATAATTCACAAGATATTTTTATTTTTTGAAATGAAAAGATTTTTATTATGAGTCATGAATCATCAATTTGTTTTTATGCTATATAAATCTAATTACTTATACATAAACTATAGAAGTTTGACAATTATAGTTTCTAATGTTTTGTATATCTACAACCCATTTGTTTTTTGTTATACTCTTCATTAGTTGTATTTGCGTCTGCAATTATGTGTAGTGTATTACATGTAAATATTTTGTTTTTTTGAAAAAATACAAAATAAACAATATTAATGAAAATTGATTAACAAAGTATGTAATAAAAACATCGAAATAAATAAAAAATAACATCGTATATGTTAATGATAATTATGAGGTAAATATATATGAATCGTGCATATAATTTATTTAATAGACTGAAACAGAGTTTGTTGAATACTCGAAAAAAATTGGGTGATAATATAATAGAGTTAATTCGTAATAAAAGAATTGATACTGTTATTTTAGATAAAATTAAGAATCAATTATTAATCGCAGACATCAATATACATACTACCCAAAAAATCATTAATAATTTGAGAAATTATATTAGTTTTAATACTAATTGTAATGAACAATCTTTTCACGATGCATTACGTAATGAAATGTTAAAAATAGTTACACTCATCGATAGACCATTATTTTTACAAGAAAAAAAACCATTTATTATATTAATGGTAGGGGTTAATGGTGTTGGAAAAACTACTACTATTGGAAAATTAGCACATTATTACCGATTAAAGAATAAAACTGTAATGCTAGCAGCAGGAGATACCTGTAGAGCCGCAGCTGCAGATCAGTTAGAAATTTTGGGAAAACGTAGTGGTTGCATCGCAGTCATCACAAAAAATACTACTTCTGATTCTGCTTCAATAGTTTTTGATGCCGTTAAAATAGCTAAAATAAAATCTGTTGATTTACTTATCATAGATACCGCAGGTAGATTACAAAATAAAATATATGCTATGGAAGAACTAAAAAAAATTATTAGAGTAATAACAAAAATTGATGCAACGGCACCTCATGAAACCATGTTAGTTCTTGATGCCAATATCGGACAAAATTCTGTAAATCAAGTACGCATGTTCAATGAAGCTATTAAAATTACAGGAATAGTTATGACCAAATTAGATGGTAGTGCTAAAGGAGGAACTCTTTTATCTATTGCTGATCATTTTTCCATACCAATACGATATATTGGGATAGGGCAAAATATTGATGATTTGCAACCATTTAAATCACACAATTTTGTTGAAGCTATTTTAAAAGAGTAAACTCAATAACAAAAAACGCTACTTATAATTTAAGTGGGTGTTTTTAAAAACAAGATTATTAATCTGAATAGCAACAAAAATATTATTATAAATAATTATTGAAAATAATGCTATTCATATTTATGATGTTTTCTGAGGATTTTAATTAAAAGAGACTAAGTTTAAATAATTAAAATAGTATTTATGATGTATTGAAGTAGAAAAGTCATAAAACCCAGAATATTAATTAAAAATAAAATTTGAAAATAGTATAGATTGACAACAAAAAACGAATCGACCGCATCTGTTGGCATCTGTTTATTCTGTACATAATCCACGCATCATCAATGTTCACTTACAATTCAGATTATACTAAAATTATCTATGAAGTGTTTGATGTTATTAAGAATAATGATTAGTTATAATAGGTAATTTATGATATATTATATATAATTAAAATTAGCAATAAAATCAATGATGATTACGTTAATAATATACACTATTTAAGTGTCATACATCATTCTGTTGTTGATACAAAATTTTTTACAATGATTCCGATGCAATTACATGCAGACGCAATGATGTACTCATAATTATCTGCGTATAAATGGTTATTTTAGGAGAATAAATGCCTAAATATATACAAAAAAATGTAACTTTAATTCCTCAAGGGAATTTAGAAGCTTATATAAAAGTAGCCAATGCTTATACTATGTTAACAGCAGAAGAAGAAAAAACATTAGCTAAACGCTTATACTATAATGGTGATTTAGATGCTGCAAAAAAACTCATTGTATCACATTTAAGATTTGTTGTTCATGTTTCTCGTAATTATTCTGGTTATGGATTACCTCAGGCCGATTTAATACAAGAAGGTAATATTGGTTTAATGAAAGCTGTTCGTCGATTTAATCCAGAGTTAGATGTTCGTTTAGTATCATTTGCTGTACACTGGATTAAATCCGAAATTCATGAATATGTTTTAAAAAATTGGCGTATTGTAAAAATAGCTACCACTAAAGCGCAGCGTAAATTATTTTTTAATCTACGCAAAACTAAACAACGTTTAGGTTGGTTTAATGCAGGAGAAATAGAAATAGTCGCAAAAGCGTTAAATGTGACTAGCAAAGACGTGCGTGAAATGGAATCCCGAATGTCAGCGCAAGATATGACTTTTGAACAATCTTCAGATGAAGATAATAGAGGAATAACAATAGCACCTATTTTATATTTACAAGACAAAATTGTTTCCTCTAATGAAGAAGAGGAATGGATTGATCAAGTTAGTGATAAATTAAATGCAGCTATAAAGACTTTAGATGAACGCAGTCAACACATTATTCGTGCCCGATGGTTAAATGTAGATAATAAAAGTACGTTACAAGAATTAGCCAATCAATACGGTGTATCTGCTGAACGAGTACGTCAATTAGAAAAAAATGCCATGAAAAAAATGAAACTAATTATACAAAATTAATTAAAATTTTTTGAATTTCATTGGTGAAACTAAATAATATAAAAATTGTTAAAATGTATATATACTTATTAATTTTTAATTGTTTGATTATAGTATATCAATTTGATATAATTCATATTTATTAATGATTTTTGATGTTACACATTTTTAATTTAAAAAAAGTTATATAGTAGCTATAGCATTAGCTGTGAAGTTATTTTGCAATAATCGAATTAACTATTGGTGCCATAATACTTTTTTAAATTTTTTACTATAATTTTTTATGAGTACTTCATATAATAAAAATAGCTCATGGAGTGAATTATGACAATTGTCGGTCATATATTAGGATTTCCTCGTATTGGATTACATAGAGAATTAAAATATGCTCTAGAATATTATTGGGATGGAAAAATCAAAGAAGATAAATTATTAGAAATAGGCCGTACATTACGCATACGTCATTGGAAACAACAGAAAGATTCCGGTATCGACTGGATTTCAGTAGGTGATTTCGCATGGTACGATCATGTTTTAACTACTAGCTTGATGCTCAATAATATTCCAGATAGGCATCGTATTGGTCAAGAAAATATTAATTTAAATACATTGTTTAGAATAAGCCGAGGGTATTCTTTAGACAAAAAATTGATACCTCCTTCAGAAATGAAAAAATGGTTTAATACAAATTATCACTATATAGTACCCGAATTTGTTCCCAATCAGGAATTTAAGTTAAATTGGACTCAATTATTTGATGAAATAGATGAAGCTTTGTCTCTAAAATATACGGTAAAACCAATACTACTTGGCCCAATTAGTTATCTTTGGTTAGGAAAAATAAAAGGAAAAAAATTTGATCGTTTATCATTATTACCCAATTTATTATCAGTATATCAAGAAATATTAGATATTTTATTATCAAAAAATATTGATTGGATACAAATTGATGAGCCCATACTAGTTTTGGAGCTACCGTTACAATGGCTAAATGCATATTTAAGCGCGTATGAACAACTTCATGGTAAAGTTAAATTACTATTAACTACTTATTTCGATAGCATATATCATCAATTAGATATTATTACGCGATTAAAAATAGATGGGCTACATGTAGATCTGGTTTCTAATCCTGATAATATACCTTTACTGCATGCACGACTACCAAAACATTGGACATTATCAGCAGGAGTAGTTAATGGACGTAATGTATGGAAAACTAATTTACATGATTGGTTTAAAAAACTATATCCTTTAGTAGGCGAGCGCAGCTTATGGATAGGTTCTTCTTGTTCCTTATTACACAGTCCTATTGATCTAAATACGGAGATAAAGTTAGATAAACACATTAAAGAATGGTTTGCTTTTGCGTTGCAAAAATGTTACGAAATAAAAATGTTATGCGCTGCATTGAATGCTGAAAACACAAGTGACGCGACATATGAAGATACACTTAGTGAATATTATATTTCTAATAACTTACGATCGTATTCTAGTACAATTCATAATATACAAGTTAAAAAACGTCTCGAACACATCGATGAAATTTCTTATTCTAGATCTTCTCCGTACACAACACGAGTTACATTACAGCATAAGAAGTTGAATTTACCATTATTTCCAACAACTACTATCGGTTCATTTCCTCAAACTGAAGAAATTCGTAAACTTCGTTCGCGCTTTAAAAATAACCAAATCAACAAAGAAGATTATCATCTTAATATTAAGAATTACATTAAAAAAATTATTATGGAACAAGAAAAATTAGATTTAGATATTCTAGTGCATGGAGAACCAGAACGAAATGATATGGTGGAATATTTTGGAGAGAATTTAAATGGATTTATATTTACTCAAAATGGGTGGGTACAAAGTTATGGTTCACGTTGTGTAAAACCTCCGGTAATTATTGGGGATATTAGTCGTTCAAAACCCATTACTATAGAATGGATAAGTTATGCTCAGTCATTAACTAATAAACCGATAAAAGGTATATTAACTGGACCTGTCACCATAATGTCTTGGTCGTTCCCACGAGAGGATATGCAACGAAAAACAATAGCATTGCAATTAGCGTTATCGATACGTGATGAAGTAATAGATTTGGAAAAATCTGGTATTGGAATCATACAAATTGATGAGCCAGCTTTGCGAGAAGGATTACCTTTAAAACGCTCTGATCAAAAACAATATTTAGAATGGGCAATTAATGTCTTTAGGATCACTGTATCATCAGTGAAAGATGACACTCAAATTCATACTCATATGTGTTATTCTGAATTTAGTGATATCATTTATGCTATTCTAGCATTAGATGCGGATGTCATCAGTATAGAAGCAGCTAGGTCAGATGAGAAAATATTAAAATCCATACGACATGTAATAAAGAATTTAAATGAAATTGGACCAGGAATATACGATATTCATTCTCCAAATAAACCAACTCAAAATGATCTTATCAGAAGAATTAATCAATTGTTAAAATATATCCCAGAACAACGTTTATGGATTAATCCTGATTGTGGATTAAAAACAAGATCATGGCCTGAAATTAAACATTCGTTGAATAACATGGTGTCTGCAGCTAAATTATTGCGTAAACAATTTTATTCATCGTAAATAATGACTAATAATTTTTATTAATTGATTGTATAGCAATCAATATCAAGATAAAATTACCGGATTTATTGGTAATACAATGGATTGATTACGAAATCATCTAATTAAGGAACGATCATTGAATCAGTTAAAATTGATATTTTTTATGAATAAAAAATAAAGAATTTGGAAAAGTTTCCCACGAATCTTAAACATTCTTAATAACTTTTAAGAAACACGCAATAGTTAGATTATGACTACAACTCATTCATTTCATTTAGGTTTAAAGATCGGGGACCTTCAAGGGGCAACTTTAGCTATTCTTCCAGGAGATCCTAATAGAGTTAAAAAAATAGCTTCTCTGATGGATGGAGCGAAATACATTTTTAGTAATCGAGAATTTACAACTTGGTCCGCAAAAATCAATAAAGAGACAGTAATTGTTTGTTCTACAGGTATAGGCGGTCCATCTACTTCTATTGTAGTAGAAGAGTTATCTCAATTAGGAATACGTACATTTTTACGTGTAGGCACCTCAGGAGCTATCCAAAAATATATAAAAATAGGCGATGTGTTGATTATCACTGCTGCTGTTCGCTGTGATGGAGCAAGTCAACATTTTGCTCCATTAGAATTTCCAGCAGTAGCAGATTTATCATGTACTATAGCTTTAATTCAAGCAGCTAAAAACATTGGTATTAAATCACATTTCGGTGTAACCGTATCTTCAGATACATTTTATCCTGGACAAGAAAGACAAGATACATATTCTGGGCGAGTTATTCAAAAATTGCGCGGGTCCATGGAAGAATGGAAAAACCTGGGAGTTATGAGTTATGAAATGGAATCTGCAACACTACTAACTATGTGTTTAAGTCAAGGATTACGAGCAGGAGTTGTTACAGGCGTTATTGTAAATCGCACACAAAAAGAAATTCCAAACGTTACTTTAATACATCATACTGAATATATGGCAATGAAAGTTGCAATAGAAGGCGCTCATATTATTCTGAGCAAAAGCAATACTTTTTTACACCGTTATGCAGAATAATATTAATCATTATTTTTTAAATCTTTTTATTCATTTCAATAATATTCAGTCATTGACAAAAAATTTTAAAATAACATATTATTTTTTAAATAAAAGAATCGAGAATGGAATTTAGCATGCTGTATTGTCTAAATAACATGTTATTCATTAATATGATATAAGACCTACGTCTATTTATATTCCTACACTATTGATACGTTGTATATAATGATTAATAATAAGTAATTATTATAAAGATTATTTATGAATATATTTTATGACAGAGAATCTATGCCAATTACTTTATTTTATTTGTATAACATAATTAGCATATTCGCAGGTTTCTTAATATCTGGAATATTTTTTAAGATTATAAGCAAACGGTATATAAAAAAATATAATAATGCTTATGCATCTCATGAAAATGCTTTATGTGTAACTGCACAAAATTTAAAAAATGAGTCTGCTTTACGTTATAATATTGAACAGAAATTGCAAAAAAAATCTCAAGTGATATATGAACTGTATGGTAAATTATCCACTGCCGAAGAGCGTTTAAAATTACTAAATCATTATCATCAAAAATGCGAAAAACTAAATAATGAATTACATGTACAATTAAATTTAAATCATTCTCAAGAATTAAAAATACAAGAATTAAATATTCGTTTAGAAGAATACAAATTAGCAACAGAAGAAAAACAGAAGTTGTTCACCAATAGTGAAACCCGATTAACTATGCAATTTGAAAATTTGGCAAATCGTATTTTTGAGCAAAACGGACGTAAGATAGACCAACAAAATCGAATAACTCTTGAGAGAACGTTATATCCATTAAAAGAACAGTTAGAAGGATTTAAAAGTCAAATTCAAAATAATTTCTCAAAAGAAGAACAATCGAGACATACCTTGACATATGAAATTCGTAATTTACATCAATTGAATGCAAAAATTACTCAAGAAACTATTAATCTAACACAAGCACTAAAAGGAAACAATAAAACACAAGGAAGTTGGGGAGAGATAATTTTAACTCGTGCATTAGAAGCTTCTGGTATGCGTGAAGGTCATGAATTTCATGTGCAAGTCAGCATAAAACAAACTGATGGAAATAGATTGCAACCTGATGTAATTATACATTTACCTCATGGTAAAGATGTAATAATTGATTCTAAAGTATCTCTAGTGGCTTATGAACGTTATTTCAATAGCGATAGCGAAGAAGATCAACGGTTAGCTGTCACTGATCATGTACATTCATTGCGTGCTCATATAAAATCATTAAGCAAAAAAGATTATCAAAAATTATTTGGATTGAACACATTAGATTATATTTTAATGTTTGTCCCTATTGAATCAGCTTTTATGTTAGCTATCAAAAAAGAAGCATCATTATTAACAGATGCTATGCGGTGTAATATTATGTTAATTAGCCCTACAACATTGTTAATAGCTTTGCGCACTATTAATAACTTATGGCGTTATGAATATCAAAACTGCCATGCTCAAAAAATTGCTGATAAAGCAGGCAGATTGTATGACAAACTACGGTTGTTTATGGATGACTTGAATAAAATTGGTCTTTATCTAAATAAAGCAGAAGTTGTTTATAGTGCAGCAAAGAATAAATTTTCTGAAGGAAAAGGTAATATTATAAGTCAAGCGGAAGGTTTTAGAGCGCTTGGAGTGCAAATAAAACAACCAATTGTTACTAATGCGATTTCACCGAATTCTATATTTTTATGTGATACAAAAAAAAAATCTTCCGATGTATCTAATTGTGAAGATAATATCACTGAAAATATATGTCATAAATCTTTATCAAATTCTTGATTTAGTACATTAAAGTATGTGACTTAATAAAATCAAAGTACTATTTTAGTAAAATTAGTATTATTTTTTGATGAATAGAAATGTAATGATAAATATTACGGTAATGATGAATATGAAGAATAAATCTGAAAAAGAAATGACTCATTTTGGTTTTCAAAATGTTTACAAAGATAAGAAAACATCATTAGTGTCTAATGTATTCCATACTGTAGCATCACAGTATGATTTAATGAATGATTTAATGTCGTTTGGAATACATAGAATGTGGAAACGATTTACGATTTATCGCAGCGAAGTATATGTTGGATGCATTGTATTGGATCTAGCTGGAGGTACTGGAGATTTAAGTATTCAATTTTCCCGGTTAGTAGGTAATACAGGGATCGTAGTGCTAGCAGATATCAATGATTCCATGCTACATATAGGGCAAAAAAAATTACGCGATTTAGGTATATTAAATAATGTAATATATATACAAGCTGACGCTGAAGCTTTACCTTTCTCTGAAAATACTTTTGATTGCGTTGCTGTTTCTTTTGGATTACGCAATTTTACAAATAAAGAACAAGCATTATTTTCAATACATAGAGTATTAAAACCTAGAGGAAAATTATTAATTTTAGATTTCGGAGTGCCTAATTTTAAAGTATTGCACAAAATATATGATTTATATTCATTTCATATTTTACCTAAAATAGGTAAATGTATAACTCAAGATATTAATAGTTATCGTTATCTTGTAGAATCTATTCGTATGCATCCAGATCAAGAAACTTTAAAAAACATGATAATACGAACAGGATTCAGCAATGTTGAATATTTCAATATGACTTTTGGGATTGCTGTATTACATTGCGCTTATAAATGTTAAAAAAATATTAATATTCAGTGAATTATTAAAATAGACAGTGTCATTATTTTGTTAACATCGCCAAGAACGTGAATATTTATTAAATCCTGTAAAGATATTTTATTTCGAGCACACAAAACCATGATATTCAACTATTTTATATCTTAGTAAGAAACAATTATTTATTTTTATATTTATAAAAAACAAATTAGATAAAAATAGAATATACAATGATACTATATATTATGTGAATGAACAACCTATAATACAGTAGATGATGAGTATATTCATTTTAAGATTAGCCAGGATGTTTAATTAACTTAAAATTTAATTAAATAGTGTAAACTTGTATCTAGTTTTAACATTATTAGTATTTGTTATACTTACAATCAAACTTATATTTTATCAAACAGATGAAATTTTATCTCATACTTTATAGATTTTTATGAAAAAAGCGCATTTTAATTAAAAATGTTTACATGTAACTATACTTGATAGTAAGAACACGATATAAGTCTAATGAACTAAAATTAATCCTTATAAAGATGTATTATTTAAATATAAAACTGAATATTTTCCTAATCATTTTAAACAAATTATAGGCAATCTGATGCTTGTTGATGAGTTATGTCGACTGTATTCTATAATTAAAACAATATTAAATTATGGGCTAAGTGATTTTGTTCCTACTCATCGACTAATTTTTCCATTAAGAATAGGTAGTAGATTTCTTTTACGTGTTTTAAATAAGCATTCTCAACTAACTTTAGGGGAACGATTTCGTTTAGCATTACAGGAGTTAGGTCCAATATGGATTAAATTTGGGCAAATGCTTTCTACTCGACGCGATATCTTTCCAGATTCTGTTGCAGATCAATTATCAATACTACAAGATCGTGTGGCGCCTTTCGATGGGATTATTGCTAAAATGTGCATAGAACGAGCTATCGGGAATTCATTAGAAACATGGTTTAAAGATTTTCAAGAAATACCATTAGCATCTGCATCTATTTCACAGGTACATTCTGCCAGATTAAAAAAAAACAATAAAGATATAGTAATTAAAATTATTCGACCCGGTCTTTTGCCTGTTATTAAAATAGATATATGTTTAATGTATAGATTAGCCAAATGGATTTGTAAATTTTTACCAGAAGGACGGAAATTTAAGTTCTCAGAAGTTGTTTCAGAATATGAAAAAACTCTTTTTAATGAGCTCAATTTGCTAAAAGAAACAGCGAATACTATTCAATTGAGAAGAAATTTTAAAAAAAGTCAAATATTATATATACCCAAAGTATACGTAGATTTTTGTAGCGAAAACGTTATGGTTATGGAGCGTATCTATGGTATACCAGTATATAATTTAGTTGCGCTTAAAAAACAAAAAACTAATATGAAATTATTAGCAGAACGTGGAATAGAAATATTTTTTACTCAAGTATTTCGAGATAGTTTTTTTCACGGAGATATGCATCCTGGTAATATTTTTATTAGCTATAAACACCCAGGAAATCCAAAATATATTAGTGTTGATTGCGGCATTGTAGGATCTTTAAATAAAAAAGATAAATACTATTTAGCAGCAAATTTCATAGCATTTTTCAATCATGATTATCGTAAAATAGCTGAATTGCATCTTGATTCAGGTTGGATACCTTTGGATACCAACATTGAAGATTTTGAATGTGCTATGAGAACAGTATTTGAACCAATTTTTGAACAACCGTTAGAAAAAATTCCTTTTAGTAAAATATTGTTGTACTTATTTAATACTGCACGATATTTTAATATGGAAATACAACCCCAATTAATTTTATTACAAAAAACTTTATTGTACATCGAAGGAATAGTTAGACAATTATATCCAAATCTAAATCTTTGGAAATCTGCTCAACCTTTTTTAGAAAGATGGATGCGGGACCAATTAAAATTGTCAACAACAATATGTGCTTTAAAAGACAAGATACCTCATTGGATCGATAAAATACCAGAATTACCGAATTTATTATCTCATGAATTTAAACGTTCTTGTATGTTACAAAAAAAAATAGAAATATTAATAAGAGAATTAAGAACTCAGCGAACTAATCATGGTCAAGCGTTATTTTTATTCGGTGTTGGTGCAACATTAGTTACCAGCAGTATTTTTTTGTATATACAGGATAAATATTTAAAAATTTTTTCTATTTTTTTATTTGTAATTGGAATCTTTATTTGGACAATAGGTTGGAAACGTATCATACAATAACAATATACTATTACTATTTAATTGAATTTTATTTTCTAATACAAGTTTATTTGAACAATTCAACGAAACATTTTATATTAAATGAATTCTGAAATATAATAATATCAATTAATTCAATCATAACTTTAAAACTGTACTTAATGATAATTATACGATATTTTGTAATATTATTGAATCACAACAACATTTAATGATCATTAACAAGTTATGAAATATAAAGATTTACGTGATTTTATAAAAATATTAGAACATAGGGGAGACTTAAAAAGAATTAAATTTCCTATTAATCCTGATTTGGAAATAACAGAAATTGCTGATCGCACTATTAAATCTGGAGGACCAGCGCTTTTTTTTGAAAATCCTACAGGATATACAATACCTGTTCTTTGTAATTTATTTGGTACTCCTAATAGAATAGCTTTAGGAATGGGAAAAGAAAGCATCTTATCTTTGCGTGATGTTGGAAAATTACTTGCCTTTTTAAGAGAACCTGAATTACCGACAGGAGTGCATGATTTTTTTTCTAAAATACCTCATTTTCGTCATATCCTACATATGCCTATTAAGCGCGTCAGTACAGCTCCATGCCAAGAAAATGTTTGGTGCAATCAAGATGTAGATATCACACATATGCCAATAATGCGTTGCTGGCCTCAAGACGTATCTCCTGTAATTACTTGGGGTATCACGATAACGCGTGGTCTGAAAAGTAAACGACAAAATCTTGGAATTTATCGTCAACAAGTACTATCTAAAAACAAAATCATTATGAGATGGTTATCTCATCGTGGCGGTGCATTAGATTTTCAAGAATGGCATAAAAATACTTCAGAGAGAAGATTTCCAATTACTGTAGCATTAGGCGCTGATCCAGCTACTTTAATAGGAGCAGTAGTTCCCATTCCTGATACACTATCAGAATATGCTTTTTCTGGTTTACTAAGAGGTTGTAGAACTGAAGTAATTAAATGTATTTCATGCGACTTAGACGTTCCAGCTAATTCTGAAATTGTATTGGAAGGGTATTTAGAACGAGATGAGACAGCAATAGAAGGCCCCTTTGGAGATCATACAGGATATTACAATACTACTGCTAAATTTCCAGTATGCACTATTACCCATATTACACAACGGAACAATCCAATTTATCTTTCTACGTATACTGGTCGTCCACCAGATGAACCTGCAATTCTTGGAATGGCAATGAATGAAATGTTCATCCCTATCATACAAAAGCAATTCCCAGAAATTACAGATTTTTATTTACCTCCTGAAGGTTGCTCATATAGATTAGCTATTGTAACTATAAAAAAACAATATATTGGACATGCTAAACGTATAATTTTTGGAATATGGTCTTTTTTGAAACAATTTATGTATACTAAATTTATTATCGTATGTGACGACGATATTAATGCTCGGGATTGGAATGATGTAGTATGGGCGATAACTACACGCATGGAGCCTGATCGAGATACTATAATAGTAAAAAATACCCCAATTGATTATCTTGATTTCTCTAGTCCTATTTCTGGTTTAGGCTCTAAAATAGGTATGGATGCAACAAATAAATGGCCCGGGGAAACTGAAAGAGAATGGGGTATTCCAATTAAAATGCACGATACGGTACGACATTATATTGATAGTATTTGGGATAAACTAGACATATAGACATAATATTTTACAATAAAAAATAATATAATTAAGTAAGATGCACAAAATTAAACACATAGTAGTATGATGGATGTTTTACAATAAAAACAAAGAGACATAATACAATGTATTATCAATAAATCATCGCATACATTGTTTCTATATTAAAAAAATTTATATTAAGACCTTTGTTAATAACGACAGACAATTATTAACTTTCTTTTTAAGTATAAACACTATAAACACGTTTGTAATGACATATTGTAACCATGAAAAATATCTATACTATACATATATATTAAATAGTTTTAATGTAAATTTTTATATAATATAAGCATATTCAATAATACTATATGCCATATAAAAATATTTTATGACTAACAATTATACTTAAACAGATGGAAATATTTTTTATTTAATCATTATCTATACCTACTTTGATACAACAATCAAATACTCTGTTAACTCGTAACAATCACATAAATTTACATGTATGTTACACATTTTGTAACATACTATAACTAAAACGAACATCAATAATTAAATTAATTTTAATATTAACTAATTCAGAACAGTATTCTATCATAATATTACAATATTTATATTTTTATATGAAATATTTATGTATATATTAGGAGGGGGGTATGAAAAAATTGCATCTTATTTGGATAGTAATTCATTTGATATTTTCATGTAAAAGCATTGCATCTGCAATTATAGAAGGCAGGCAATACATTCGATTAAATAAACCTATTCACAATGCACCTCAATTATTGGAATTTTTTTCTTTTTACTGTCCACATTGCTATCAATTCGAAGAAATTTATCATATTTCATATAATATAGAACAAGCATTGCCTAAAAATATAAATTTTTATAAATATCATGTGAATTTTCTAGGTAATTTAGGAAAACAATTGACACATGCTTGGGCTGTAGCAATAGCATTAAGAATAGAAGATAGAATCAGCCCTATATTATTTACAGCGATACAAAAACAACAATCTATTCATACTGTAGAAGATATTCGTGAAATATTTATTAAATCTGGTGTTAATGCAGAAAAATTTGATGTTGCTTGGGATAGCGTATTAGTGAAATCTTTAATTTTAGATCAGGAACAAGCAGCAATAAATTTTCGTTTGAGAGGAGTACCATCAATATTTATCAATGGGAAATATATGATAAAAAACGAGAAGTTAGATATATCATCAGTTAATGCTTATATAAAACAATTTTGTGAGTTGTTAAATTTACTTATAGATAAAACGTAATTTTTGTATATTCATAATATCATCATACTGGTATATGCAAGTATTCTATTTTTTATTGAAATTATTTTACGCAATGACTGCATTGATTTTATTATTTTGTTGTTTATAATAGCCTTATAGTTAATAGTTTTACTAAGCAATAGTCTAGTATTCTCTTGTCTTTTCTGTAAGATTAAGTCATATATAATGTCATTATGATTACAATTATAAATAATCCGATAATTTTAGTGGATGGATCTTGTTATATACACCGTGCGTATCATGCGTTTCCAGAATTGATCACTAGTGATGGAAAGCCAGTGTGGGTAATATATGGAGTAATCAATATGATTAAAAGTCTATTGATACGATATCAACCTACTCACATGGTGGTTGTTTTTGATGCCATGGGAAAAACCTTTCGTAACAATTTATTTGAAAAATATAAAGCTAATCGTATGAAAACCCCTAAGCATTTATATACTCAAATTGATCCATTATGTGAAATAATACAGGCCATGGGGTTATCAATTCTTAAGGTGCCCGACGTAGAAGCAGATGATGTGATAGGCACATTAGCTATATCTTGTGCGCGATCAGGAAATTCTGTGTTAATTAGCACGGGAGATAAGGATATGGCTCAAATAGTATCATCTCAAATAACTCTTATTAATACTATGTCGAATATTATTTTTACTCCTAAAGAAGTAGAAAAACAGTTTGGAGTACCACCAACTCTAATAGCTGATTATTTAGCATTAATAGGAGATCGTTCTGATAACATTCCTGGAGTGCCTGGAATAGGAAAAAAAACTGCTCAGATTTTATTAAATAAAATAGGTAATTTAAAATTATTATATGATCATTTAGATAAAATTAGTCTATTAAATTTAGGTTTACGCGGCGCTAGAGCGATACAAAACACATTACAAGCCAATAAAGAAGTAGCATTTCTTTCTTATAAATTAACGACTATTAAAACAGATGTATCTTTAAATATATCCGATTATCAATTGCTAATACAACAGTTAAATATTAACACTTTGCAATTATTATTTACAGAGTATGAATTTAAAAATTGGTTAATAGATTTACAATCAGGAACATGGCTGAATAAATATCATCATTTGAAACATGTACCATCACACCGACGGTTAAATAATACGCTTTTGTTTCAAAAAAATAATTTATTATCAGATTATTCCAAAGAAAAAAAAATTATCAAAATAATATGTAATACTGAAATGCTTTTTAATTGGATTGAAAAAATTGACGAATCCAAATTTTTTATATTTAGTATACATACAGATGTATTTAATGTTGCTACAGCCAATATCATAAGTATATGTTTATCTATAGATACTAAAGAAAGCGCGTATATTCCTATAAAAACTGATTCAATTAATAATCATCAGAATTTTTTATATCTTGAAGAAATATTATCAATTTTGCAACCAACTTTAGAAAATGAAAAAATAAAAAAAGTAGGCCAACATTTAAAATTTAGTTATTCTATCTTAAAGCGTTATAATATAAACTTAGCTGGCATGGCGTTTGATGTTATATTGGAATTATATATATTGTATGGTACTGCTAATTATCATGATATTAAAAATTTTTTAGATAAAGATACGTTTAACGTTGTTACAAATTTTAAAAAAAATTATGATAATTATAATGAAAATAATATACTTTCAGATCTACAAAATATACAATTACAATCTCTATATGCTGCTAAGTTTATCAAATCCCTATTTAATCTACACCATACTTTATGGCCGAAGATAGAAGCAAATAACAAATTAAAAAAAATATTTGAAGAAGTAGAAATGCCTCTAATATCTATTTTATCGCGCATTGAAAATTATGGTGTATTAATTGATAAAAAACTACTTAATACACATGCGGTAGAGTTAGATTATCGGCTTCATGCATTAGAGCTAGAAGCGTATCAATTAGTAGGCACACCTTTTAATCTTGCTTCAACTAAACAATTACAAGAAATATTATATAATCAACAAAAATTGCCAATTTTAAAAAAAACACCTAAAGGGGCTCCTTCCACTAATGAAGAAGTATTGAAAAAATTATCAAAAAAATATTCAATGCCAAGAATCATTTTGCAGTACCGTGCTTTATCTAAATTGCAATCTACTTACATTAATAAATTAATCGCTATGATTAATAAAAAATCAAATAGGGTGCACACCTCATATAATCAAACTAGAACTTCTACGGGACGTCTTTCTTCTACTAGTCCTAATTTACAAAATATTCCAAATAGAAATTACGATGGAAGGAAAATACGTCAGGCTTTTATTGCTCCAAAAAATTTTTTAATTGTAGCAGCTGATTATTCCCAAATAGAATTAAGAATTATGGCGCATCTTTCTCAAGATATCGAATTAATCAATGATTTTCTTTCTGAAAAAGATATTCATACTGCAACAGCTTCTGAAATCTTTGTTACTGCATTACACTTGGTTACCGATGAACAAAGACAACGAGCTAAAACTATTAATTTTGGATTAATTTATGGAATGAGCGCATTTGGATTAGCACGTCAATTATCAGTAACATGTAAGGAAGCTCAAAAATATGTAGATCGTTATTTTAATCGTTATCCTGGTGTTATGAAATATATGCAACATATTCGAGAGCATGCTAATAAATATGGTTATGTATCTACACTAGACGGAAGAAGGTTATATTTACCAGATATTTATTCTGCTAACATTCTTCAAAAAAAAGGCGCTGAAAGAGCAGCGATTAATGCTCCTATGCAAGGGAGCGCCGCTGACATTATTAAAAAAGCAATGATATCTATTGATAATTGGTTACAAAAAGATGAAATTCCAGCGCGTATCATTATGCAAGTACATGACGAATTAGTATTTGAAGTACACAACGATATTGTAGACCCTGTTGTAAAAAAAATAAAAAAACTAATGGAAGAATGTTTTATTATGGACGTACCACTAAAAGTAGATGTTGGTATTGGAAAGAATTGGGAGCAAGCACATTAATATATCAATTTATGTTAGGTTAATATATTATTATATAATAAGTACATGATTAATAACAATTAATTGAAATAATGTATTTATATATATAAAAATCGTATGTTTTGAGATATATATACAGAAAGGATATGATGAATCTTAAAAATATATTATCTTAACCAATTATTAAGGACTCTTTTTAATGAGTGTATTCCATATTTTTTGACAACAGAAAAAGGTTCGACTTGTATATGCGTTTCAAACATCATCTTCATATCATGTATTATTTTTTTAGATGTAACTTGCAAAATATTTCTAGAAATTTTATCTGATTTGCTCAATAAAGTAAAAACAGGAACATCTACGGAAAGAGCGCTTTCAATTGTTTTTTGATCTAAATCCTTTATTGGATGCCTAATATCCATCATTAATATCAATCCTTTTAAATTTTTTCTTTTTTTTAAGTATTCACATATCACGTCATGCCAGTAGTTTTTTCTTTTTTTCGTCTTCTTAGCATAACCATAGCCAGGAAAATCAATCAGACGAATACCCGGGCTGACCTCAAATAAATTAATAAGTTGTGTGCATCCCGGTGTTTTACTTACTTTAGTCAATTTCTTTTGATAAGTTAACGCATTAATAGCGCTAGATTTTCCGCTATTAGAATAACCAACAAAAGCTACCTCCATACCTATTTTTTCATTAGGTAAACAGTAAACTGCAGGTACGCTTATTAAAAAATGAGTAATATGATAATCATGTATCATAACATGGTAAATATGAAAATAAGTTTCTAAATTTAGAAAATTTATTTATTTAAATATTCAATCCTACAACAACTCATTTTATATAAACAAAAAACAAATTGTTTTTATTTTTAATAAAATTTTTTGAATTATCAAAAACCAACAATAATATTGTTATATACGTATTTTTACATATTTTACAAAAAATTGTTTTTAAACACTATAATATAGATCAAATTCTACAGGATGTGGCGTAGTAGATACTAATCTACTGTCTTTTTGACACAATAAAATATATGTATTAATATACTCTCTGGTGAAGACGTTGCCTCGAGTTAAAAATTTATGATCTTCAGATAAAGATTTTAATGCTTCGTCAAGAGATTTAGCCATGTGCGGTATGGCTAATGCTTCTTTTTCAGAAATAGTATATAAGTTTTTATCAATAGGATCTCCAGGATGAATTTTATTGATAATGCCATCTAATCCGGCCATAAGCAATGCAGAAAACGCTAGATAAGGATTAGCAGAAGGATCAGGAAAACGAACTTCAACGCGACATGCTGCGTCGTTTTTTGATTTTTCTAGAGATGATGGAATGCGAATCGCGCTAGAACGATTACAAGAAGAATAAGTCAACATTACTGGAGCTTCATAATTTGGAACTAAACGTTTATACGAATTAGTAGTTGGATTGGTTATAGCATTTAATGCTTTAGCGTGACGCAAAATACCACCAATATAAAATAAAGCAATATCAGAAAGGTCGCCATATTGAAGACCTGAAAATAAATTAGTATCTTTTTTATGTAAGGATATATGGCAATGCATGCCTGACCCATTATCATTTATAATGGGTTTAGGCATAAAAGTTGCAGTTTTCCCAGAATTATGAGCGACATTGTGTACTACATATTTATATATTTGTATTTCATCAGCTTTTTTAGTAAGAGTATTAAATCGAGTTGCTATTTCATTTTGACCCGATGTTGCAACTTCATGATGATGAGCCTCTACAATCAATCCCATTTTTTCCATTGTTAAAGACATGGTAGATCTTAAGTTTTGAGAAGAATCTATTGGGGGCACCGGGGCATATCCACTCTTTATTCTAGGACGATGACCTTTATTCCCATCTTTATAAAATTTACCACTGTTCCATGATGATTCCCGATCGTCGACGATTACATACGATCCTGATATTGTTGTTGCAAAATGAATACTGTCAAATAAAAAAAATTCTGGTTCAGGACCAAACATAACAATATCGGCAATACCAGAATTATACAAAAACATTTCTGCTCGTTTAGCTATAGACCGTGGATCTCTATCATAATTTTTCATAGTACTAGGATCAATGATATCGCAACGAATAATTATTGTAGCATCTTCATAAAATGGATCTATCACAAAACTAGTAAGATCAGGCATTAATATCATGTCTGATTTGCTAACATCTTTCCATCCCTTAATGGAGGACCCATCAAAAATTTTTCCATGTTTAAATAAATGATCATTAACCTGTGTCTTAGGGATAGTAATGTGTTGTTCTTTTCCTTTTGTATCAGTAAAACGCAAATCAACAAATTTTATTTGATTTTCGTTGATAATAGAAAAAATTTTTTCAATATTTGTCATATTTATACTCTCAGTTATTATATCATATGCTGATAATATTGCTAAATCATGCGCTATAAAATACTATCTATAAGGATCTTATGATCAACATTTTTCAAAACTTTATTTAATTAACATATTTGCATTGACATGATTGCCAATATTGCATACACATGCAATGTATTGAATCAGATCTGTTGATCCTTTATTAAAAATTTAATTTTTTAAAAATAACATTTACGTCTTATATTACTATTATTTTAATAAATAATCTAATGTAATAAAAACAAATAATACTTGTATGCATGACTACTATTAATCATTTTTAATTACTTTTAATTCAACATAGATAAAATATCAGAAAGTTAGTCGTACTATATTTTTGTATTATATACAGCATAAATACTATGAAATGTAATCGCATATACACATTTGTATATAAATTTAAAAAATTAATAATTTTATACGAGTTATTATTTTGTTGATGTATATCATGAAAAATGCACTTACATTGTAAGTATCATTAGCAACATTAAAAACAGCTGTAGGACTTATACAATATACTATTTGTGGCAGGTTTATTTGTGGTAGGCTGTTGCTCTATAAATAAGAAATTATACACATTATATCAATACTAAAAATTTGCATCAGAACAATGCAACAATCTTCAATTTTAATAAATTTTTTAATTTCTATTATACTAAAGAAACCGTTTCTCCTGCATATCAATGTCATGGCTTAAGCAATATTAATTTTTTGATAGCAATATATAGTTGGTATTTATTTTTTAGTAATTAAGTCTTCTTCTATTTCTCTGAGAGCAAGCACGGTATATTTATCATTATTATTTTTCGTAATTAATGTTTCTTTTCCACCAATTTGCATTTGCCGTGCACGTCGCGCGGCAACTAATATTAAATCAAATATATTACCAACTTTTTCTACCGCATCCTGTACAGTTATACGTGCCATTTTCATTTACCGTGTATGTGGATTTTATTTATTAGTTTAAATTCATATTGATCGCAAACACATATATATATTTATGTATTTATATTAATTTATTATTTATATATCTGGCAATAACAAATGATTGATTAATGTTGCGTAGCGTATTTTTTGATGCGCTATTCGCAATTGCTCGGATAACATAATTGACTGTAAATGCATCAAAGCAATGTTAAAATTATCGTTTATGATAATATAATCATATTCTTTAAAATGGCTAATTTCATCCATTGCTTGGCCCATGCGCGCGACAATCACTTTTTCTGTGTCTTCTCCTCTTAGATACAATCGACGTGCTAATTCTTTCTTTGATGGAGGCAAAATAAAAATAGTATAGATGTTTTTTGATATTTTACTGCGAATTTGTTGCGCTCCTTTCCAGTCAATATTCAGCACAATATGTATACCAGTATTTAACATCGTTTCAATATCAGTTTTTGCGGTACCATAATAATGATTAAAAATCATCGCATATTCAAAAAACATATTTTTATCGATCATATATTTAAATTTTTTTTTTGAAATAAAATAATAATCTTTTCCGTGTATTTCTCCAGGTCTTTTGATACGTGTGGTATAGGAAATAGATAGTTTAGTTTGATAAACAAAGCAATCACATTGTATCACAGTATGAATTAACGTAGATTTTCCTGTCCCACTAGGAGCGGATATAATACACAATATTCCTGAATTTTTCATCATAAAATGATTAAATACATATTTGATTGCATAAATAACTAATATTTATAAAAATAAATTACGTTCGTACATAGTACTTATGTCGTGAATAATTATATATTTGGTTCTAATTCATGTTAAACATTATTATTTGCATAGATATATTAAGATTGTTTTAATAGAAGATCCTCAATAAAACATTTTGTAATTTGATTACATTAAAGTATACATTGTTACTATCAAATTACTAAAATTATTAATTTCACCGAGGACCTTATTTATGTTAATGAAAATCTATAGTGTAGTATGCGTGTATGTCATATTGTTATTTTGCCATATTATTTTTTTGTTGTATTTCAAGTAAATTGCATACTTCTCTAAAGCTTTTAAGCTGTACATCAGACAAAAGGGAAAATATACGATCTAAAATGATGTTATGCGTATCTTCAGCAACACGTAATTTATCGCGTCCTTTTTCTGTAATATAAACGTATTTTACTCTACGATCTGTCAGACTTTGTTGTCGGCGTAACATTTCATCTTTTTCTAATGCATCAAGAACTGTTACAACAGTTCTTGATGAAAACCCCATATAATTTTTAATGTCTGTTGCACTGGTTTTTCCGGTAGTAATAAGATGCAAGATTTTCATTTTAGACATTGAAAGACCTTCATTAATTAATTGACCATTTATTTCTTTGCGTAAACGATGATAAATACGGGATAAGGATTCTACCATGTTTGAAATGTCTGTTAATCTATTCATAATTATTTGTCTCTATATTGAATCAATAATGATAATAGGACTGTATTTGGCAGTATCAGTTAATAATAGTCTAAAAATAGTAATTATTATTTTGAAGTATTGTTTATTGAGAATAATAACTTTTCAGGCAATTATTTATATCTGACAATCAATTATCTTTTTAATTAACTATTGTAGCGTATACCTCCTAATTTATTGTAATTTTACTAAATTAATATTTTGGTTTTATTAAAAAAGAGCAGACATTATTAATTCAGAATATATATATTCTAATATTTAATTTGTGTTGTTTTATTATTTATATTTTATCGGAGTTTTTTTAAATTTGAAATATGACTATCTGAAAAATAAAACTTCTTATAGTTTTGTTAAAAAATAATTTTTTATATTTTATGATTTATTTTTAATCTTAAAATTCTATATATCCGTAAGTAAACAGATTTAAATCAGAAATACAACAATTTTATTATAAAATATAAAATAATATTTTATATTTTTATGAAAATAAAAATAAAAAATTATATATTTATATTAAATAATATTTTTTATTGAATCATATATTCTCGTTTAAATTTACATGTATTTATAAAAATAATAATATTAGAGGATGTATATCAGTTAATTTATAGTAAAATATTAACTATATAAATTTATATAGCACTCAAATAAAATGAATTTGAGTGCTAAATTATATTAAAAACTTTTATTAAAAAATAATAATATTAAAACCTATTTTTTAATAAATGAATCTACTTTATGTATACACACGTATATAATAGTTATTGTTTATATATACATGTCTCTGCAATTAAAGTTTAAGTACATTAAATTTCAGTGTTCAATATTATTTATTGTTTAATTAGATTAGTTAATTAAAATGAAACATTGTTTGGTAAGGTCGCAATATAATTAATAATTATAAAAATTAGCAGGTTATATGACTAATATAGATTTTATATATGAAAAGATTTTATATTTTATAGGTAGGTACTCTGATTATATTTACTCAATGTTCTGCGTTTGCTCGCGTATCTGTTCAATAAGTATTTTTAAGGAAATTGCTAATTGAGTAATATAAGAATTTATAGATTTAGAAGTTAATGTGTTAGCCTCTCTATGTAGTTCTTGTATTACAAAATCTAGTTTTCTACCAACAGCCCCGTTCCCATCGAGAATACGATGCATCTCTTTGATATGAATAATTAGACGATCTACTTCTTCTGAAATATCAATTTTTTGAGCTATTATTAATAATTCTTGTTCCAATCGTATTGAGTCAGAATAAATGCAAACATCTTTCATTTTTTCCAAAAGTGTTTTGCGTTTGTACTCTAATACATTAGGGATATGTTGATGAATTTTGTTCACTTCAGCGTACATTAGATGTAATCGTTCTATAATTTTATTTTTTAAAAAAATACCTTCTCTTTTTCTATTTTGTATTAAATTATGTAATGTTTCTTTAAAACATATTAATAATTCGGAATGAACATTATTTATATTATTTAAATTATTTTGTTTATACGTTATTACTCCTGGCCAAGATAAGATATCTATCGGATTAATTTCACCTTCATTAGTTAATGTTTTTACCCATTTTGCGTATAACACAAGATCATGCACCAATTGTTTATTAACAGTAAGTGACTCTGTATTATTGTCGCAATTGTTATTTATTTTGATATGTAAAGTGCATTCTATCCTTCCTCTAATAATAGTATCTTTAATATTTTTACGAATTACCCATGACAAATCACAAAGATATTTAGGTAAATCGATATGAATATCTAAATAACGTTGATTTAAAGAACAAATTTCCCAGGTAACATTACCCCATGTATATTTTACTTCATGTCTTGAGAAAGCCGTCATACTATGAATCATAACAATTACCTAAATTTCGTTAATATGTACAAAAATAAACTTTAAAGTTGCCAGAATTCTGTTTTGTCATGCATTTTTTAATTAATTTATATACATCAATATAATTTTTAAAAAAATTTCAGAATTTTTTAATGCCCATAAAATTTTATAATTAAATAAATAGTAGTATGCACAACATTAAAATTGATAATAATTTATTAAAATTATTGTTTATATTAAAAATATATAAATCATTACAATAACACGTTCAATTTTATCTATAAAATAATTAATTTGTTATTATTTAGTGAAATAGCATAGTAAAATATACTTTAAACATATTATGTTTAAAGTATATAAAATAAAAGTTTGGTATACGACATATATAAATGTTAAATAATTTTATTATATTTATTATTAAAAATATTTTTTTATTATAAAAAAATTTATGAATTTATAGTGAATTTATCTTCCTCATGCATATCTTATATAACTCATTTGTTAATAATTAAATATAATAAAATATTAAAAAATTATTTTAAAAATAAACAATCACTTGAAATTTATATCAATAAAATTGATAAACCAATAGTTATTACTATATAGTGATCAATATCATTTAGTATATATACCAACATTAATATATTTAATTTAATATTATTATCTTAATGAGATATATAATAAAATTATATACATTGATAATTTGAAAATATGCATTACACGTTATTAATATGTAATTAACAGTATTTTACATCGAATGCCCAAAACCATGTGGCCCACGTTCAGTAGGTATAAATGATTTAACTATAGAAAATCTAACTTGAATTATTGGCATAAAAACTAATTGTGCTATTCGTTTCCCAGGATATACAATATACTTTTTTGGCCCACGATTCCATAAAGACACTATCAATTCTCCTTGATAATCTGAATCAATTAGTCCCACCAAATTTCCCAAGACAATACCATACTTGTGTCCCAAACCTGATCGAGGTAAAATAACACCTGCTATCTTTGTATCGGAAATATGTATCGCAATACCGGTAGAAATTAAATGAGTTTTCCCGGGATAAATGGTCAAAGGTTTATCTAAACAAGCTGATAAATCTAATCCAGCAGATCCTGACGTAGCATATTTTGGTAAATAAAAATGCTTATAAATTCGATTATCAATAATTTTAACATTAATTATTTTCATTATAACGATCAATAATTTCGTTAATAAGTTGTTGTGCTAACAATTTTTTTTTTCTTAAAGGCAATATAACGCTTCCTTTATTCCAAAATAAATATAAAGCATTATTATCACTATTGAATCCTTGGTTTATACGAGAAATATTATTAGCACAAATTAAATCTAAATGTTTACTAATACGTTTATCTTGAGCATATTTTTGTATATTATTAGTTTCAGCGGCAAATCCAACGACATAAGGACGGTTTTCAATTAACGACCCTACTTTCGCCACAATATCGGGGTTCTTAACCATAATTATTTTTAAAGTATTTTTATTCTTTTTAATCTTGTCAAGAGAAACATGACAAATGCGGTAATCTGATACCGCTGCACAACCGATAAAAATTTGTTGATTACTAATGTCTCGCATAACTGCTTCTTGCATGTCTAAAGCGGAAATAACATTAATACGTTGCACTCGAATAGGAGTACGTAAGTTCACCGGACCTGTAATTAATGTAACTTTTGCTCCTTTATCTGCAGCGGCTTGAGCGATAGCAAATCCCATTTTTCCTGAACTATAATTAGTAAAAAAACGAACGGGATCTAAGGCTTCGTGAGTAGGACCAGCAGTAATCATGATATTAAGATGACTTAAAGAACTATCATGAGAAAAGTAATGTTTTACGTATTCAGAAAGTACTTTGGGGTCCGTCATGCGTCCATAACCAATATCATTACAAGCTTGACATCCGTAATCCGGACCCCATATTAAAACTCCTCTTTTTCGTAGAATATCTAAATTTGTTTGAGTTGCAATAGCTTTATACATTTGTTGATTCATAGATGGAGCTACAGCAATAGGAGCTGTTGTAGCTAAACATAAACTACATAATAAATCATTAGCTAATCCTACAGATAATCTAGCTAATAAATTGGCTGTAGCCGGAGCAAGTAAAACTAAATCAGCCCATTTAGCTAACTTTATGTGAGGCATTGTGGTTTCTATTTGAGGGGTAAGAAAATTATCCAAAACTGGATGACACGATATTGTTTGTAAACTTAAGGGGGTAACAAATTTTTTTGCAGATTTTGTCATTATCACTCTCACTTCTGAACCTTGTTCTTTTAAACATCGTACAAGATCTATAGTTTTATATGCTGCGATACCACCGCTTACTCCTAATATGATATGTTTATTAATTAATCCCGTCATATTATATTTCACATGATATTGAAGATGATTTAATTTTATTTATACTAACAAAAACTGTTAGTTTTTGTTAGTATAAATAAAATTAAATCATCTTCACATGATATTAGGTTTCAGAAAATCTGCAATTATGTTGTGTGCAGCATAAAAATATCATATAATATATCTCAGTTTATTATGTATAGAGTAAACATGCATAGGAATATATATAAATAATAATAAAAACAAAAAATTTAATGACTTAAATTTACTATATTTAGATATATTGGTGCTATGTGAATGTTTGAAATTATTTAATTTTATTGTGCTTAATAGCAAAAAATAAAATAACAAATAACAATTTTAATATCTTTGGAAATCTTATATTAGGTGTTTTAAACAATCTTAAATCTCATAGATAAAAAATAGGAATAAATAATAAATTGTTTTTATTGTTCTGGTTATAAATAATTGTTCTAATAAAAATTAGAGGAGACCATATGGCACGAGTGTGTCAAGTTACCGGAAAACGTCCTATGAGCGGAAACAAACGTTCTCACGCAATGAACGCAACGAAGCGTTGGTTTGCACCTAATATCCATTCTCATCGTTTCTGGGTAGCAAGTAAAAAACGTTTCGTTGCGTTACGATTATCTACTAAGGGGATAAGATTAATTGATAAGTTTGGAATTGAATATTTTTTCACCAAAATATATCCTAAAAAATAAATAATACTCATCGGGAATAATGTAATGGCTAAAGAAAAACGAGAAACAATCCGTTTATTTTCTTCTTCTAAGAATGGGCATTTCTATAGCACCACAAAAAACAAACGTACTAGCTCTGAAAAAATGACATTAAAAAAATTTGATCCTTTTGCACGAAAACATGTAATATATATAGAAAGTAAGAATAGTTAAATAAAGATAAGACTGCAAATTCAATGGTGTACGGTATATTATAAACCCACACAGCTCAATACACATTGATATCAGTGTGGGTTTATTTAGTTTAAATATCTAAAACACTATGCTGCTGCCAAGTTTATATTATCAGTTTGTGTTTATATATTTTTATACAGTATCAACATAAAAATATTAAGTCTACACGCATAGCACTTCAAATTTTTAGCATTTTTTCTTTTTTAAAGAAACGAAATGTTTTTGTTTTTTTTCTCAGTATTGCGTAGTTTTTCAATAACCTTCTCAACGATAAAATTAGGTATAAAATGATCTATTCTCCCCCCATATTGAGCAATTTCTTTCACTAATTTAGAAGAAAGACATGCCCATATATCCGTAGATATCATAAATACAGTTTCTACTTCATTCGAGAAGTAATTATTAATTTTTGCAAGTTGTATTTCATATTCAAAGTCTGATCTATTTCTGAGACCACGAATTAAAATATTCACTTGTTTTTTTTTCATCACGTTTATAGTGAGGTCATTAAACCCAAATACTGTTACATAATCTAACATTGCAGTTGCTTGCTTTGCAAATATTACACGTTCTTCAAGACTAAACAAAGGATGTTTTTGTGAATTTTCAGCTACCGCTAAAAATATTTTATCAAAAATTTTATGTGCTCTAATAATTATATCCAAATGCCCATAAGTTAATGGATCAAAAGTCCCTGGATACATAGCCTGAATTGTCATGATATATTGAATAAAATTTATGTTTTTGCGAAAATAAAGAGACTATAACATATGTATATATATTTCAAATATGCTAAACTACATTTTATTTATATGAAGATATAGTTTTCAGTGAAAATATAGAATGTTCAACTTATTAAATAATCGTATTAGAAAGTTTGATGTGAACATAAATAAATTGTCAAAACATTTTTATAAATTAAATTGTTTCGTACTTATATTTCCATGTATAAAAATATTTTTCGTTAACATTTAATAAAGTATTTATTTTAATAATAAAAATACGACGACTGTTGGCTGCAATAACACTTAAGAAAATTAAATAACCATCTTCAGTAATACCTATATATGTAACATCATAATAAAAATTTTAAGCATTTTGGCCATTTTCTACATTAATTAAAAATCTTTGTAATTATACATCTCTCCCTAAAAATATAAATAACCTTAATATTAAATATTTGTTTGTATATAAATTCATAAAAATCACGATAAACATCGTTTTGATTATATGAAAAAGAAAAGTTATATTTTCATTAAAATTATTCTTTGATAACAGCCATGACTCATTCAAGATGTTGTATACAACAACATATTTTTAGATACTGCAGTTTTTAGTCTAATTTGAAGTTATAGTTAATCTGATAAAAAGTCATTTGTAAATATATGAATATTTAATAACAACTGTTATATATAATTTATAACCATCACAAAACATCATATGAAAAGTTATTTTTGAACTAATAAATAACTATCTAACAAACCCAATAATTGCTTTAGTGCTCCTTGATTATGCTGCAGCACTTTGATGGCTCTATAACCATAGTTCACACGACACTGTTGATTTACCAGCAACATAGCAACAGCCTTCACTAAGGATTCCGTATCAGTTACTGTAATTAACCCATTTGATTTACATAATTTAATGCAAATATCATTAAAATTAAAAGTATACGGCCCCATGATCAATGGAATAGAATGTGCAGCTGGCTCCAACGGATTATGTCCTCCATGTTTTACTAAACTACCTCCAATAAATGCTATATCTGAAACACCGTATAGTAACATTAATTCTCCTATAGTATCATTAATAATTACTTGCGTTTCTTTAGATGGAGCAACCCCATTACTTCTCATGATATAAGACAATCCGGCTTGTTCAGTAATGTTTTTAACACTAATAAAACGTTCTGGGTGACGTGGAGCCAAAATCATTAGTAAATTAGGAAACCTTGTCAAGAGATGTTTATGTGCTTGTAATAATAATATCTCTTCTCCTGAATGAGTACTACTAGCTATCCACACCTGCCGTTTTTTAATCCAATTTTTTTTTAAAAATGAAATTTTATTTAATAAATCTTGGTTCATTTCAATATCATATTTTAAATTACCTGTGATAAATAATTGATTTTTTTTAAACCCTAATTTAAGAAATCGAGAAGCGTCTTCTTTATTTTGAGCAGCAATTAAAGTAATACGTTTCATAATCAATGAAATAAAATAACTAAATCTATTATATCCTGTAAAAGAGCGATATGATAACCGTGCGTTAGCAATAATGAAAGGAATCTTGCGTTGATATAATATATTTATGAGATTTGGCCATAGTTCAGTTTCCATAGCAATAACTAATCGTGGCTTAACTTGATTAATAAATCGTTTCATAGCACCAGGTAAATCATAAGGTAAATAACTGCAGTGCGTATTATGACTAAATTTAGAGCGCGCCAATTCTATTCCTGTGGGAGTCATCGCAGTTAATGTGATTGTTATTTTTGGGTAACGCTGCTGCAAAGCACGTATCAGGGGGATAGCTGCTAATGTTTCTCCTAAGGACACAGCATGTAAAATGATTCCATCAGATTGGATAGATTTTCTATAAAATCCGTAGCGTTCCAACCAACATTTACGATACGATGGCGATCGTCTGCTGCGCCATAATAATCGTATCCATATTATAGGTTGAGCAATATACATTATAATATTATATATTGTAATGTATATTATAAACATATCATATCCTAAAGTAATCAGTTATTATATTCATAATTACTAATTTAATTATTTTATATGTATTTAAACTATATATCAATATCGCTATTTTTTATATAATATATTTTAATAGTCAATATCTATATAAATTTTAAAAAACAATTCATCTGGAAAACTATCTATGTTTCTTGCTATTTTTAACAATTATGTTTATGAAATATTTTTACTTTAAATTAAAAAATAATGAATTCTCATAAATATTCTTGAAAAACTAAACATTGTATTGTAAACGATAAAATCGTTAATTACTGGTTTAATATTTTTTGAATAAATCAAATGATTTGTTAAGTATGACAATAATTAGTTATTAGATTATATTTATACAGATGATATTTATAATAAATAAATTATATAATCTATAAAATCTGATTAATTTTTATACAACTAAAAACGTAAATTAATCATCCAAATAAACACATATAATATATAAATATTATTTTTACATTAATAATTTGTATTAACATCAATTATATGTTGGATTTAATTTAAAAATTCATTACGTAATTGACATTGACACTAGAATATTCACGAATTTGCAATCTTATAGTTTTATTAGTATAAATAAAATTTATTACAAGTTGTTTGAAAATAATTTTCAATTACTTTTTTACTATTTTATATTTAAACAAAATTTATTTATTCAAACTTATAAAAATATATACGTACTATGTATATAATTATTTTTAATATTGAATAATAATTTCAATTCATAACATAAATAATATTTTTAAAAATTAAACAATAAGATTAAACTGATATATGTACTTTATTTTTTGATTTTATCGCATATTTATCTATTTCCATCGTAACGTAATGATAGACAACGGACTACTTATTCAGAATAAAATTATGTTAAAAACGATTTTATTTCTGTAACTTTTAAATATTTTTAGGAATTTATTTTTTCTATGTTAAATATATTTTATATTTCTATTTTAAATTATAAGCAATAATCTATATATAACCATATAACTATGTACGATGAAATATATAATTTAAATATTGTTTATTTTATTGTATTATATAGATCTTTTCTGGCACAGAATAACAAGCATAATTACTACATATATAATATTTTTTAGTATTATTGCATAGCTACCAGTTACTACATTAATTTTTAGATATATATATTAAATTATGTATAAAATACATGTTAATCACTTTATCGGATTAGATTGTAAACTCATTTTATTATGTTATATCCTTAATTATCTTTTATTATTTTATTTATACTGGCAAAAATTTTATCGACACAATAAACCAGTAATTTGTTCATAAAAAATGAATTTTTAGTAAAATTTTAATGCTAAAATTAACAGTATCACGTATTTTAATTGTAATATTTATAAAAAATAATAAAAATATATTTTTTTAATCGAGAAATTAATATCTATTATTATTTGAAAATTTTAATTTTCCTTAAATAATATTAAATAGTTAAAATGACAAATACACACAATTAAAATGTTTAAAAATTTAATGTTTGAGAATTATATTCAATTTTTACATCAATATGATTGCAAGAATATTCTAGCACTAGAATGATGAAGAGACTGTAGTGCTATTTGTTAAATAAGTCATTAATTCATTAATTAGATCTAATAATTTGCAGTAATTTATAATTGAATGTGAAATGATATTAATTTAAAAATATTGATATTCATCAATAAAAAATCTAATTTTTTAGATATTATTCTTTTTATGGAAATACAATTATTTACTTTTAAACCATATAAACACTATTGCTCCTAACGGATTGATATTTTTTGTTATCAAACAAAAAATATCAATTTATAATGAAAGCATTAAAATTAATATAAGGTTTATATAAACAAGTTTAAAAAAATATTTTTTAAATATATTTTAAATTTAAAATTTTTTGTAATGAGTTCCAAACGTGTATAGGGGTTAAGTGTTGCATTTTTTTAGTTGAAGATCGTAAAACAATTTGGTTCTGTCCATATGTTCCGATCAATTTAGGATTAGTTGGTCCATACAATGTAATATTAGGACAACCGAGCGCTGCTGTCAAATGACTAAGTCCAGTATCAACAGAGATTACAGCTGTTGCTCCAGATATTTGGATAGCAATCTCTTGTAGCGTTAATTTTGGTAATATTATTATTTGATTGCAATGTAATCTCGCTAACCGATTAGTACGTAATTCTTCGCTTTTTGTCCAAAAAGGTAATTTAATACAATATCCTGCATTGATAGCATATTGAGCAATAATACTCCAATTTAATTCCGTCCAAAGTTTTTCAAATTTAGTAGTAGAATGGAAAAATATTAAATAAGGAGCATGATGTTTTTGAGGTGGAAATAAATGTTCGATATTATACTTGCCTATATAAGATGGTATAGGATATTTTAAGCTGAGAGAAAAAAGCTGTCGAATGCGCTCCACAGCGTGTTGATTTTTATTGGAATAATGTCGTTCATGATAAAACAAAGAACTCATAGGTTCCCGTACACTCATATAGTCCATGCCATGTTTTTTACCGCATGTCATATATGTTACTAACAATGATGTCTTTAATAGACCTTGAGCGTCAATAATCACGTCATATTTTTTTTTTAATTGTATGCAACATTCACGATATTTCTTCCATGAAGACAATTTATACCATTTTTTTATCCAAAATCTAAGGTTTATAGGAATAATGTGATGTATTCCCGGATGCCATCTAAGAATGTCAGAAAAAGTTTCTTCTACAATCCAATCAAATAATATATTTGGTACAATATTTGATGCATCAGTAACAGCAGGTAAAGTATGTATAATATCTCCCATAGAAGAAATTTTTATAATTAAAACCTTCATGATAATTATCTTTTTGATTGATCAATATAATAATGTTTTTAATGCCTTTAAAACTTGATCTGGAGTAATATCTATTAAACTGTTATGATAACCATATAAACTATCGCCGTTTCGTATGGCATAATATCCTGCCATACGACGAATCACAATAGATTGAGAAAATAAAGGTGGAGTAAACTTAGGATTACTAGGTCCATACAACCCTATTACAGGGCGTTTCAATGCGCAAGCTACATGCATTAAACCAGAATCATTACTAATAATTCCTGTGCAAGCTGCTATAATCGCAATAGCTTCTCCTAATGATGTGATTCCTATAAGATTGTTACAATGTTGTTTCATATTTTTGAGAATGCTATGTTGAATAAATCTATTAATTAGTTGATCTTTAGGGGATCCTAATATTACTACGTGATATCCACAACGAATTAACCGAATAGCTAATGTTATGTAATGATAATGAGGCCAACTTTTAGCTAATCCAAATTCCGCGCCTGGGCATAAACCAATCAGTGATTCTCTGTGAGAATACAAATTAAATTTGTATAATATATCTTCAATTTCTTTTTCATTTACACTTAATTGGGGTAACGGCAGCGGACAAGGTAAATTATAAGAATTTTTTGTAACATTATAATCACATACCAAAGCGGCATAACGTTGTACCATTAACGGGAATAATTTTTTGTTAAGTATTCTCAAATCATTCAATATACCATACCTCATTTCTCCACGCCATCCGGTCCGAATCGGAATGTCCGCAAAAAACGGTATTAAAGCAGATTTAAATGAATTAGGTAATATTATCGCTTGTTGATATTTCTCATTTTTTAAAAATTTTCCGAGATGGTAACATTTTGATAATTCTAAAACTCCATGCCCGTAAGGAATAAATAATGTTTGATTAATTTCAGGCATATGATTGAACAGATCTTTGCACCACATCGGAGTAAGAACATCAATCTTAATATTGGAACAATATTTCTTAATCAACAATCGATACATACTATGTGATATCACGGTATCGCCAATCCATGAAGGACTAATAACTAATATTTTCACAATGAAAATTTTATTCACTTAATTATTACAATGATTAACATTGTTGTATGACAACCAATTTAAATAGCGACATATACCTTGATTAAGGTTAGTAAATTCCTTACAATAACCTGTCGTTCTTAACTGAGAGATATTTGCCTGAGTAAATATTTGATAATGATCACGTATTTTTTTTGGCATAGAAATATATTTAATGGTTATGTTTTGATTAAAAAAACTTAACACGATATTAGCAATGAACTCAAATGATTTAGATTTACCTGTTCCACAATCAAAAATTCCAGATATTTTATTATTCCAGGCCCAAAGATTTATATCAACTATATCTTCAATATATATAAAATCCCTGTTTAACTGTTTACTTCCAATAAACAGTGTTGGGTGTTTTTTACTGGTAATTTGTTGATATAATTGAAATACTATACTAGCCATACTACCTTTATGTGCTTCATAGGGGCCATAAACATTAAAGTATCTTAATCCACAAACCTGAGATGTAACTTTTGGCAATATAGTACGCACATATTGATCAAATAAAAATTTGGAATAACTGTATATATTCATGGGTTGTTCATATGCCTGGGGATGAAGAAGCATTCTGGTATCTTTACCATATACTGACGCAGAGGAAGCATATATAAAAGGAATTTTGTTTTTAAGACAATAAAATAATAGATCTTTAGAATATTGATAATTATTCTCCATCATATACTTGCCATCCCATTCAGTAGTGGAAGAGCAGGCTCCTTCATGAAACACTACATCTATATCCTTAATATAAGAATTAACAGGATTATTCAGTATATTTTTGATAAAGCAATTTTTATCCATGTAGTCCGAAATATACAAACTTTTCAGATTGTTATATTTTTTTCCATTTTTTAAATTATCTACCACTAAAATATTTTTGTATGCAATTTTATTTAAAGCCTTAATAATATTGCAACCTATAAACCCTGCTCCGCCAGTGACCACAATCATACTTTCTCACATAATTACATGTATACTTAAATACAATTAATACAATAATTTAAATTATTTTATATAACACAACATCATGAAATATAGCGTTTTAATATTTAATAGAAAAAATATATTATCTTAAGTTATTTACTATATGCAATATGCATATAGTAAATCCACAATTTTCGAGTACACTGTTTCCAGAATCATTACAGAAAACATAATGTAAAAATTATTTGTTATTGCCTGATGTATCTATTCAGGATGAAAATATATCATAAATAATATTTATTTATTAACATTATTTACAAAAAAATGTACTAGTTTTTTATTTCAACATAGAATATAATGATCTTATGATGTGTTTGTGATATAATAGTTAGTATATATACTTGTTCATGATATTTATATTTTTATTTGATACTATATCATCAAGTATAAAATATATTTATTATCACGGTAATATCGTAATGATTCATAATTTTCCATCTGTATTAAAAAACTACATGATACTTCAGAATATAAATAAATTTTAGTATATTATATAGAGTTATTTTTCAAGAAAATTTGCAATCTATGTGCATCCAGGAAATAACAATATTTTTACAACGCCATATAATACTCAGTATTATATGGGTACTTTTGTTAATTGCAGTGTTGTACACTACAATTAATAGTTGGTTGTTTGGGTCTTCTGAAATATTACGTGATACAGCAATTTATCTAATAAATAAAAAAAATGCGATAGTAATAGATATTCGTAGTCAAGATGACTATCACGCAGGACACATAACAAATAGTATTAATGTTTCAATAGAAGAAATTAAAAATAATAATATTTGCCAATTAAAAAGGTTTAAACAGCATCCATTGATTATTGTACACGATAATAATGTGTTGGCACATTCAATTAAACGGTATCTATATAAATTAAAATTTGAAGAAATATATGTACTACATGGCGGAATAGTTGGCTGGAAATCTGATAATTTTCCTCTTCTATTAAAAAATAAAGCATTAAAATAATGAGAATAAACAATGGCTTATATTGAAATTTATACAAAAAAAAATTGTCCTTACTGTGAGCGGGCTAAAGCATTATTGAAAAAAAAATCTTTAGATTTTAGAGAAATTTCTGTAGATTGTAGCAATTTATCAGATTCTCTAAGTATAGAAATGAGACAACGTTCTGGTGGTCGCGCTACATTTCCGCAGATTTTTATAGATGGTCTACATATTGGGGGGTCGGATGATTTGATACTTTTAAATGATCAGGGTAAATTAGATCTAATCTTAATGAATACAAACAGTTAATAAATTATGATTATTTATTAAATTTTGTAATGTACTAAGGATGTTTTTTGTGTTAGAAAGCAACAGTAATAATGTTTTATTTCGTATACAAAGAATTTATATCAAAGATATTTCATTTGAAGCTCCGAACACTCCTGGAGTGTTTCAAATAAATTGGAATCCAAAAATTAAGGTAGATTTAAATAGTGATGCTAAGAATATTCACATTGATATGTACGAAGTGGTATTATGTGTTACTGTTACTGCAAAAATTGAGGACGATACAGCTTTTTTATGTCAAGTAAAACAAGCTGGAATTTTTAATGTTTCAGGATTAAACAAGACACAAATGATACGTTGTCTTAAAGTGCATTGCCCGACGATTTTATTTCCCTATGCCAGCGAATGCGTTAGCAACCAAGTGTCGAGAGGCACTTTCCCTCAACTTAACTTAGATCCAATTAATTTCGATATTTTGTTTATTCAGTCCTTACAAAAGAAATATAATGATACACTTAAAATTTAATATTTTAAAAAATAGTTAGTTTAAATTATTGTGTCTATTAAATACCCTAAATATCCTAACATCACTATTATTGGAGCAGGTTCCTATGGAACGGCCATAGCTATTGCGTTATCTAGAAATGGTCATTCCGTATTGTTATGGGGACATAATGCAATTCATATTCAAAAACTCCAAATTAATCGATGCAATCAAGCCTATTTACCCGGTATCGCTTTTCCACCATCATTGTATTTAGAGAAATCGTTGTCTATAGCTTTATCTACTTGCCGAAATTTATTGATTGCGGTTCCAAGTCGTGTATTTGGTCATGTTTTGATGCGATTAAAACCAAATTTAAAGAGCAATACTCGTATTATTATAGCATCTAAAGGTTTAGAGCCAAAAACTGGACGTTTATTACAAGATGTGGCGTATGATATTTTAGGAAAAAATATTCCTATTGCAATTATATCTGGTCCAACTTTCGCTAGAGAACTCGCTATGGGATTGCCCACGGCAATAACTCTAGCTTCTAATGATACTATATTAAGTTGTGATCTACAAAATATACTACATTGTAATAAAAATTTCAGAATATACAGCAACACAGATACTATTGGTATTCAAATAGCTGGAGTAGTAAAAAACATTATTGCTATCGGAGCAGGTATTTCTGATGGCATAGGGTTTGGATCCAATGCCCGGACAGCATTAATTACGCGGGGTTTAGTAGAGATGTCTCGCCTAGGTATAGCAATTGGAGCGACACTAGACACTTTCATGGGATTAGCTGGATTAGGAGATTTGATATTAACTTGCACTGATAATCAATCACGTAATCGTCGCTTTGGAATATTATTGGGACAGGGTTTCGAGATACATCATGCTCAAAAAAATGTTGGGAAAATAATAGAAGGATTCTATAACATAAAAGAAGTATATATGTTATCTGTTAAACACAAAGTAGATATGCCCATTACCGAACAAACATATCAAATACTATATCAAAATAAAAATGTTCATGATGCAGCTCACTCTTTATTGGAACGTACACAAAAAGAAGAAAAAATTAATGGTTTAAAATAATTAATAATAGATTTCAATTATCATTCATACTACGGCGATTAGGTAAGTGCATGACTTTAAATATATTAGAAATAGTTTGGAGTAACATTAAAATTGAAGCAAGATTGTTAATTGACTCTGAACCTATATTAACTAGTTTCATATATACAACCCTATTAATGCACACAAACTTTAAAGATGCATTAATTTACATACTATCTAAAAAATTAACTAACACAGATATATCTACAATTGCTGTCATTAAGATATTAGAAGATATATTCGGATCCGATGACAATATCATTACTTCTGCTGCACAAGATATTTATGCAATACGTTTAAATGATCCATCTGTCACTAAGTATTTTACTCCTTTTTTATATTCAAAAGGATTCCATGCACTGCAAGCGCATCGTATTTCTCATTGGTTATGGAAGCATAATCGTAAAGAATTAGCTATGTATTTTTATAATCATATTTCTACTATTTTTAATGTGGATATTCATCCTGCGGCAAGTATCGGATATGGTGTTATGATAGATCATGCGACTGGTGTAGTGATCGGAGAAACATCAGTCGTAGAAAATAATGTATCTATAATGCAATCTGTGACCTTAGGTGGAACTGGCAAAATAAATGGTGATCGTCATCCTAAAATTAGGCAAAAAGTAATGATTGGAGCTGGTTCTATTATTTTAGGTAATATTGAAGTAGGATATGGTGCTAAAATTGGAGCTGGTTCTGTCGTACTACACTCTGTACCGCCTCATGCTACAGTCGCAGGAAAACCCGCTAGACTTATAAACAAAATCAACAAATAACAATAACTTAATAAGACTTGCTACATTTAAAAATATATATAGTTGCTTATTACACTACCGATAATAAATATAATCTATAATACTACCGTACATATCGAGAATTTAGAAAGTTAGTATATTTATGTAATAATTAATATATAAAAGATATTCAATACTTTTGATTACAAAATTGCTAATATACCTGTACAATATAGGTATATTATGCTTAGTATGTAATTTTAATTGTGCATAATATATCAATGTAATTTGATGCATTGTATATGAGATTAAAAATAATCGTATATTTGATATATCAGTTATATCAATAACATATATTTTCTTTTCATATTGCAATACCTTGTAAGATAATCCTCATGATATAATTCATATAATTAAAATCGTTTGCTAATGTGATTATATATCAATACCAGGAAACATCATATATGTATAAAATTAATGTACTTCACTACAAGTGATACACTATATATTATTATATATAAATAATTAAAATAAATAATACTCCCATGCTCAATATTTAGAGAATTTATTAGTATTTTTAATTAAATTAAAAATACTAATAAATTAAAAACTAATAACAATTTCACATATAACTGTTATATGTGTATTTGATACAGCCTTTTATTTTTGTATATTTATATAATAATTATATTTTTATTATTATTTATTTTATATTTCAACATGATTATAGTCTGCTGCACATAACAACATAATAGAGTTCTATGTTTATGATAAAAAAAATAGGAGTATTAACAAGCGGAGGGGATTCTCCAGGAATGAATGCTGCTATTCGCGGCGTAGTACGGGCAGGTCTTTCTGAAGGAATAGAAGTGTATGGAATACATGACGGTTATTTAGGATTATTTCAAGATCGAATGATACAATTGAGTCGTCGTAGTGTTTCAGATATAATAAATCGTGGAGGAACTTTTCTTGGTTCTGCTCGTTTTCCTGAATTTAAGGAAGATGCCACTAGGACAATAGTTATCAACAATATTAATCAACGTAGTCTCGATGCTCTCATAATAATTGGAGGAGATGGATCTTATTTAGGTGCTAAGAGATTGAGTGATATAGGATTTCCTTGCATCGGATTGCCTGGGACTATTGATAACGATGTTGCCGGAACTGATTACACCATCGGTTATTTTACAGCTTTAGAAACAATTGTTGATGCAATTGATAGGTTACGCGACACATCTTCTTCGCATCAACGTATTTCTATTGTAGAGGTAATGGGACGTTGTTGCGGTGATTTGACTATGGCAGCAGCAATAGCTGGAGGTTGTGAATTTATTATAGTCCCCGAAGTAGAATTTAACCCACAAGATCTAGTAAACGAGATTAAATCTGGTATTTCTAAAGGGAAAAAACATGCTATAGTAGCTATCACAGAACGTATTTGTAATGTATTCTATTTAGCGCGATACATTGAAGAAAAGACTGGTAGAGAGACTCGTGCTACAGTTTTAGGATACATCCAACGTGGAGGCAAGCCTGTTGCATATGATCGCATTCTAGCATCTCGGATGGGAGCATATTCTATTGATCTGCTATTAAAGGGTTATGTAGGGCGCTGTATTGGGGTACAAAATGAAAAATTGGTACATCATGATATTAATGATGCTATACAACATATGCAACGTCCATTCCGTCGAGATTTATTGAAAACAGCCAAAAAACTATTTTAAGTTATTTAAAATCATCATAAATAACTTGTTTCTTAAATAAAAATATTATTTTTACATAATCAGATTATCTTTGCTTATATAAATATCACTTATTTAGTGTTTTGAACTATTAATATCGTTACATCAATAATATATGATGCTATATATAGGATATGTCTGCATATTATTAAGCAGGATATGATTTCTTATGGTTTTCAGCAGTTTGTACGATCATAGAAAAACTATTCGCGTTTAAAGAAGCGGCTCCTACTAATACACCATCAATATCTTTTTGATCAAAAAATTTAGTAACATTTTCTGGTGTGACAGAACCTCCATACTGAATCGTTATTTTATCGGCTATAGATGTATCATAACTTGCAATATAATCCCGGATTGATTTATGAACTAATTGCGCATTTTCTGGAGATGCGCTAGCACCACTTCCTATAGCCCATATAGGCTCATAAGCAATAACTGAATTCTTAAATGCTTCTATGCCAAGTAACGTAATGATTGTGTTAATTTGATTAATGCATACTGACTGTGTGTATCCAGAATCGTATTCTCTTTTATTTTCCCCTACACATAAAATAGGAATTAATCCAACTTTTTTTAATATAAAAAATTTTTTAGCAATATATGCATCATTTTCTTTATGATGTATTCTCCGTTCAGAATGACCTATCAGAGCATATCGTACATTAAGATCTTGTAACATTTCTGCTGAAATATCGCCTGTAAACGAGCCAGATAAATGAATATCAACATTTTGAGCACATAACTGAATACGACTGTTCAATAAATAACGCTTAGTTATATCTAAATACATTACGGGCGGAGCTATAGCTACATTACATTTAGAAATATTGTAAAATGTATTAACTAATGTAATAATTAAATTAGTTATGGTATTTTTATTGCCATTTAATTTCCAGTTTCCTATTATCAATAGACGTCTCACATCATCTCTCCCACAGAAATTACTTTATAACAACCATTTGTGATACATAAATCAACATTAATTAACATTAAACAAAATAATGCTATGTATTACACGATTAGAATGTATGTACTTAAAAGATACGCAATTGTGTATTGCAACATATGTTGATATTATAAAGATGTACAATAATAAATAATTTTGTAATATAACTGTCAGTTATAATTGCTGTACATTATGACTATTTATGTGTTACCAATAACGTTCTTGAGTAACATGACCTGGTTTATATCGTAAATGATCTTGCATTCCGTATTTTTTATTTAATATTTCTTTAGTATCCTGTATCATTTTCGGATTTCCACACAACATCACGTGACTATTGTTAATATCCAATTGTAATCCTACTTCTTTTTCTAAAGAGTCATTTTCTATCAAATTAGGTATACGTCCAAAAAGTGAACTATAAGATTCTTCTTGACTTATGATTGTTTGTACATGTAATTTACCATTATAAAATTTTTGTAATTTTCTTATTTGAGATAAATAATTTAAATTTTTAGAAAACCTCACCGCATGTACTAATACAATATTTGAAAATTGATACAATCTTTTATCATGATCTTCGAGTATTGATAAATATGGACCAATTCCTGTTCCGCTAGCTAACATCCATAAATTTTTACAATTTGGAATTTCATTGAGTATAAAGCGTCCGTACGCTTTTTTAGTAAGCATAAGAGTATCACCGGGACGTAAAGTACATAACAATGGGGTACATTTCCCTTCTAGTACAGTAGCTATGTAAAATTCTAGATTTGGATTATGCGGAGCATTAAGATATGAATAAGCACGTTGTACGATTATATTATTTATTTTTATCTTTATTTTTGTAAATTGACCAGCAATAAATGTATTTACTGGAGCTCGTACAATAAGACTAAACAACTGATCTGTCCAATTTTTTATATCAATAATTTTCCCGGTGACCCATGTAGACATACAATTTACCCGTATTCAGTTATATTCAAATATTTAATTTTACTAAGTAACTTCATTGGTATGATCAGAATCAGTATCGAAATTTGTATCTGTTATTATTTACCCCTTAAAAATTAACACAAGATTCTAACATAAAAATTTTTATCTAAAAAAACAACATAAAAATACTGTAATTATTGCTTATTCGATTGAATGTAATTTTACGATATTAAAACAATAGTACATTTAATCAGATATTTTAATGGTTATAATTTTTTATAAAATCATTCTATGTAAAAGATCTTTTATTTATAAAACTAAATACTGCAAATAATAGAGTGACTATTATAGTACTACTATTTATATAGTAGTAATATTTTTTGATTATATTCGTACACGACATATATGAACTAATCTGTAGTGATTTAAAATTTAAATTATCTAAGTCAATGTTACTTTAATGATTCGATTATCTTTAGAAAATATATTTTAATTATAATTTTTTAATTTTTACCACTATAAAGATCGTATATAACTATGTTATATCAACAAATACATAAGATGTATGGTTTTTTAATCAAACTTACGGTCATAAATAAAAATAAGCACTCTGGATTACCCTTGAATACAAGTATGTTACATACTATCTATAAATTTAGTTTATTAAATATAATAATTTACTTTAAGCGATTAAAAATACTTTAAACACTTCATACAACTCATTGCTGTAACTATATAATCAACTACATGCTTCTTGAAAACACGTAAGATTGTGTATTAATTAGATAAAAATATCTGTTATCGTACAATTCCATATGTTATATTTATGAAAAGAATGCAATTGCAAGTATCGTATATTTTATTTGGCATATTTATATATGCGCATAAATGGTTATTTGTTCGTATCTTATGTTCAGTTTTAAAAATTCAATAGTTATTATTCTATCAAAATTTATTATACAAAGTAAATATTTGTATTATTTGATGGGATTAAGGTGTTAAACGTTTATAAGTATAAGTATATTCACTTATGTGGTTGCATATACAATATCCATAGATTATTATGTAGTTATAAACATCAAAAAAATAGTTTGAGTTGTTATCAGAATCCATGTCGATGTATAAGATATAGCAAATTTTTTATTTCAACTATACATCAGTAAGAATTTTATTTAGCTATTGCTAATATATAATAACAATAAATCATAAATTACTTTTTGTCGTTAATAGTATCTACATATACATTTGTAAATACATGCAATAAATATTATGAATTTTGTATAAAATTTAGCATGAACTATGTATTTAAATAGATCAAATATAAAATATTAATTGTAATGAATAGAAATATTTGATTGTGCATGAACGTATAAACATATAATGTTATTAAGCGCTATAAAATAAATTTATAATTTATTTTTATTATGATAAAATATCAATTTATCAGAAACATGAATATTTAGCTGGTATCAAAATACATTATGAAGAAAAATGTGCATCCAAAATACAATGAAATATCTGCATATTGTTCGTGTGGAAATATTATTAATACTAAATCTACTTTAAATCGAAACTTAAATATAGATGTGTGTCATTTGTGTCATCCATTTTATACAGGTACACAACGTATACTAGATACACGTGGGCGTGTAAATATTTTTAACAAACGCTTTAATCTTTCTATTAATGCTGATTTTTTACCGATTGACAAAAAATTAAATAAAAAGTAAATATAGAATTATTTACGTAAGGACGTTATGTAACGTCACAACCATCTGTGCTATACTTGAATAGAAAATAAATATGAGTTTATTAAATTTTATGGGTGTGAAGTGATTGGAAGCAATATACGCGTAGATTTTAATTGTTACCAGAAAATCTATATGTAATATAATTATGTTTGGATAAAACTATATTAAATCTGGTCAGTAAAAATATTTTCGTACACATAAAAATTTCTATACTTATAACGTACCGGTGTTTGTAGAAATATAGGGCAGTTTAGTTATTATTATGAATATAAAAAAATCTACAATTAGCGTTAGAAGTGGTTTAAATAGTGATGAGCAACATGGATGTGTCGTACCTCCTATTACTCTTTCAACTACTTATAATTTTTTTGGATTAAATCAGCCTCGTTCTTATGATTATTCACGGCGTAAAAATCCTACTCGTGATGTAACTCAACAAACTTTATCAGATTTAGAATATGGAAAAAATGCGATTATGACAAGTAGCGGAATGTCTGCTATTTATTTAATATGTTCTGCTTTGCTTGAACCAAACGATTTATTAATAGCACCTTATGATTGCTATGGAGGTACTTATCGATTATTGGATGCGTTAAACAAAAAAGGTGCGTGCAAAGTATTATTTATTGATCAAAATGATACACAGATTTTATTAAAATCATTAGCATATAAACCTAAATTAATTTTTATAGAAACCCCAAGTAATCCTATGCTCCGAATAGTAGATATTCATACTCTTTGCAACCTCCAAAAAGGTATCTTATATGTTGTAGATAATACATTTATGACTCCAGTATTTCAAAATCCATTAAATTTAGGTGCAGATTTAGTAGTACATTCTTGTAGTAAGTATTTGAATGGACATTCAGATTTAATAGCAGGAGTAGTAATATCTAAGGATACATATATTTCCGAAAAATTAACTTGGTGGGGCAATACGCTCGGTATTACTGGAAGTGCCTTTGATAGTTATCAGTTGTTGCGCGGTATGCGTACTTTAATGCCGCGTGTTTACCAGCAACAAAATAATACTAAAAGAATTATTGCTTTTTGTCAAAAACAACCCCAAATTAATGCATTATATTATCCAGGATTACCCAATCACCCTGGATATAACATTGTTTGTAAACAACAAAGCGGATTCGGATCAATATTTAGCTTCGAACTGAAGGGCGCTAAAAATGTTTTACTACAATTTTTACGATCATTAAAATTATTTACATTAGCAGAATCGTTCGGGGGTGTTGAAAGTTTAATTGCTCATCCAGCCACTATGACGCATGCTGCTATGCCAGAAAATGCTAGAAAACGCGCTGGAATCAGTGATATGTTGCTTCGTGTTTCAGTAGGACTAGAAGATAGCGATGATCTTATTACTGATTTAGAACAGGCATTTGCATCAATACAATAAGGTCTCTCCATATTATTATTATACGCATTATTAATATTTAATCAGTCTTATTTTTAACAAATAATAATGGACGATTTATTATAAAATTTTGTTAATTAATTGAGCAATCACAAAATTCACATATACAGTTGATATTTTAAGAAATCATTTATATTTAATTAATGAAACGTTATTTTTCTAAATCTCATCTACGATACACATTAAAATAATAATTTATTGCGCTAATGTAATGTATAAACGAAATATTTTATCAACGAGTGACATTCATTAAAATGCCTATAATATAGATTATTAGATTATTAATCTCAATGATTATTTATGTAATGATGATTTTTATTTAAAACTAGCATACGGTCTATATAATGTATATAGGTCTATAAGCATTTATTTTATAGCTTCAAGAAGGAAAACATGAGTATGTTCCATGCCACCCAACAAGCAGTATTAAATCAATATTTAGCTGAATTACAAGGAAATATTAATGTTTCATTTGAATTTTTTCCTCCACGTACCGATGAAATGGAACAAATATTATGGAAAACTATAAACAAATTAAGCAAATTGAATCCTATTTTTGTTTCTGTAACATATAGCGCTCATTCTGGAACACGAAATTATACTGATAAAACAATTAAAGACATAAAAAAACGTACTGGATTAATAGCAGCTCCTCATTTAACATGTATTAACGAAACTCCTCAAGCATTACAAACTATTGCTCAAGAATATTGGAATAATGGTATTCATAATATAGTTGCATTAAGAGGCGATCAAATAAAAAAAAACTATCAATCGTCTATGTATGCTTCAGATTTAGTATATTTATTAAAAAAAATTGGAAATTTTGATATAGCAGTAGCTGCTTATCCAGAAGTACATCCAGAAGCAAAAAACGCACAATCAGATTTAATTAATTTAAAGAAAAAAATAGATGCCGGAGCGAATCGTGCAATCACTCAATTTTTTTTTGACGTAGAACAATATTTAAGATTTAGAGATCTTTGTGTGTCGGTTGGGATTGATATAGAAATTATTCCTGGAATATTGCCTATCTTTAATTTTCGTCAATTACAACATTTTATCACTTTTACTAAAGTGAAGATACCGCATTGGATATATGTAATTTTTCATGGATTAGATCATGACTTGGAAACACAGAAAATGCTTGGAACATTTGTAGCAATAGACATGATCAGAGTCCTTCTTAAGGAAGGAGTAAGAAATTTTCATTTCTACACTCTTAATAGATCAGATTTAACATATGCAATATGTCATACTTTGGGAATAAAAAATAACAAAATATAATGTATGAATAATATTTCAAAATTAATTAAATGATTACGTCCATCACAAATCATAATTTAAATATGATAAGTTTATTTCTTAGAGTCTTTTAAATATATGTATATTGAAGAGTTAAATTTTCAAAAAAAATAATAAATATTGTATTAGATTGGTTATCAGTCAAATATATATACATATTCTATATGTATAGAATAGTATTCTATATACAATATTTTTCGCTTGTAAATAGAACCCCAAAGAATATATAGTTATAAATGTTACCATTACAATATGCAAGATGACACTCAACATAGTATTTATAAAAATGAAAATATTTTGAACAAAAAACATATACTCTATATTAAAAATAATATTAACAAAAATTATAGATTACGTTACATATATATTCAATTTATGTTAATTGTATATATGGTGTATAAATTAAATAATTAATAAAAATATATGATTTATTTTAAAAATACACACAAGCAACCAACAATATTGATATTGGATTCTGGGGTAGGCGGCTTATCTATTTATATTGCGATACGAAAATTATTGCCACATGTACGTTATTTATATTTTTTTGATAATCAAGCTTTTCCTTATGGTGAACATTCAGAATTCTTCATTATAAATCGTGTAACTTCTATAATTGAAGCTGTGCAAGAACAACATCAATTAGATCTTGTGATCATTGGTTGTAATACTGCCAGTGTAGTTTCATTAAAAATATTACAGAATCATTTTCTATGTCCCATTGTTGGGGTGATACCTGCAATTAAATTAGCGTCTAAATTGACTAAAAATGGTGTTATTGGTGTCTTAGCAACACATCGCACTGTCAATCATGATTATACTTTGAGTCTTATAAAACGTTTCGCCAATAAATATAAGGTCATGTTACTAGGTACATCTGAATTAGTAAATTTAGCTGAATCTAAAATTCATGGCAAAAAAATACCAATATCAATTCTTCGCGATATTCTCACTCCCTGGTTAAACATGAAACAACCTCCTGACACTATAGTACTTGGATGTACTCATTTTTCTTTATTAAAAACAGAATTAATTGCTGCATTATCTTCAAATAGCTACTTAATAGATTCAAGACATTCAGTTGCTAAATATAGCTTTCGTTTGCTACGCAAAAACACAAATAGTCCTACGAATGACTTTTGTTCTTACAGACCAAATAAAATCTATTGTTCTATGAACACAGAAAAAGCTATCAAATTAAAATCTATTTTAGAATCTTATTATAACTTTTTTTCTTTAGAAATATTATCAATATAAATTGAACACATCATCTTGTTTCAATAAAAACATATTGTTTATTAGTTTAATTAGTAATTGAAAAAATTAATTATTATTATTATGGAATAAATACATATTTACGCTAATAGCAATTTATAGCTTTTTATCGAATTATTAAATGCAGTTTTATTTTTAGTACACAATATTGTATGCAAACGTCTGTATAATGCACACTGCATAGATACAGTTAGTTATCAACTTTAAATGAATATTACTAACGAATGTATAATAAATTCAAAATAAACTGTAAATGAACTTTTCATGCAAGTATCTTTTTATTCAATTATATTAATAATATATCAGTATTACTAATATTAATATTAATTAATACAATATCAATTGTATTTTATATATGTAAATCTTGTTTTAAGTCTATTTAATTATGAAAAAAATCAAATTTATAATTATATTATTTTATTTGCATGTTTCTGTGAAACTTGTTACAGTATAATTGGTTGATGCGGGGCTATAGCTCAACTGGGAGAGCGTCTGTTTTGCACGCAGAAGGTTAGCGGTTCGATTCCGCTTAGCTCCATTATAACGTATATACAGAGTATTATATAATTTGCTATACAATAGAAATGAATATAAAAATGTATATACACGATATTTTCTAATAAATTTAAAGTATGTTAGTTTAGTATATTACTATAAAATCATCATATAAATTATAATGGTGCGGTAGTTCAGCTGGTTAGAACATCGGCCTGTCACGCCGAGGGTCACGGGTTCAAGTCCCGTCCGCACCGTATGCTTATCCAAAAATAAAAGGGGTGTAGTTCAAATAGGTAGAACGTCGGTCTCCAAAACCGGGTGTTAGGAGTTCAAGTCTCTTCACCCCTGTAAAAATATACACAATATCACAGATTGTTTTTTGATATAAAAATGTTTATATTTTTTTATTTTTTAATATTTTCTATCAAATATGATTTGAGCATATAAAACTGGATAAGTATGTTATTTAGTTAATATACGTCGCATTATTTATGCGACGTATATTAACTAAATCTACTCGTGTATTTACGTTATAATTCCATGTTTTTAAACTGTGTAAAACCAATAAATAATTCAATAAACTGCAATTCTGCTTGCATTCTATAATCTTTGTTAATTATTATTACTTACAATTTCGCTCAACAAACTAATTTGATAATCTAAAATTTTAAATATTAGAAATATATGTAGTATAATAATAATAAAATTCACATGTTGTTCTACTTTAAATAAATAGATTTTATTAAACAAATTTAAAAAATAGAGGTTTGATTTTCTTCATACATTAAATAAAAACTACTATCTCAATAACAGAAAACAAACAATGACAAAAATTAGATGATGATCATAATCAGCAATTACACAGAAATAATATTATTTTAAAAACATCATTGCCAAATTTAATTATATGTGGTACATAAAAATATAATGAAGTTATACTATACGATTAAATAAAATGTATACCATATGGTTAGTTTAGTATTTACTAAAAAATTAAGAATAAAACAAGGTTTGATATTTTTTAAATGTTGGGAAAATTAAAATTTTTACCTTTAACGTGATTAAGATTGGTTTTAGTATAAAACAGACGCAGAAACTTAATAAATAATATTAATAATAATATTATTTGAATTCGTATACTTATAAAAACTCCGAAATTACTGGTTTAAAATATTATTGTTAGTTTTTAATACAACATATAATGAAATATTATTTCAAAAGTTAACTATCGACAATTATACGATATATAGGCCATATAAAAGAAATTCTATATAAGCAACAATATTTCATTTTAAACCAGAAAAATTATTTTATTATTTAATTTTAAAAATAAAAAGATTTTTCATGCAGTTAGCACACAATACATAGTCATTTTTAAAAAATAAAATTATTTTAAACATTTTTGCGTACAAATATTTACTGATATCCCAAATCTACTTGAATCTAATAAACAATATGTAATGTCCATACACTTTGCAATTGATTCAAAATCGGTTGATTTACATTAGTAGCCTGATTAGATTATTATTTCATTTATAAAATCATACGAGGAAAAAAACATGAACGGAGCTCAGTGGACCATAAAAGCGCTGAGAAAAAAAGGTGTGGAAATTATTTTTGGTTATCCGGGTGGAGCAATTATGCCGATATATGATGCATTGTTTGACTCTGAAGTAGAGCATTTATTATGTAGGCATGAGCAAGGTGCAATTATGTCTGCTATAGGATACGCTCGAGCTACTGGAAAAATTGGTGTATGTTTTGCGACTTCTGGTCCGGGAGCTACTAACCTCATCACTGGATTAGCTGATGCATTATTAGATTCCATCCCTATAGTAGCTATTACTGGACAAGTGGGATTAGAATTTATTGGTACTGATGCATTTCAAGAAATAGATGTATTAGGTTTATCTTTAGCTTGCACTAAACATAGCTTTTTAGTACATTCATTAAATATGCTACCTGATATTATTGATGAAGCGTTTTTTATTGCTTCTGAAGGCAGACCAGGTCCAGTGTTAATAGATATACCAAAAGATATTCAATTGTCTACTGGAAAATTAATCTCAAACTACTGTATTAATAAAAAAGATATTTGTAGTATTGAAAGTGATATAGAACAAGCTCGAGTGCTCATGCTGCAAGCATGTCAACCGATACTTTACGTAGGCGGAGGTGTGGGTATGGCTGGAGCAGTAACTTCATTACGTACATTTATTTCTAAAACCAAAATACCTACTGTAGTTACGTTAAAAGGACTAGGTGCGCCAGATTATACAGAAGATTGTTATCTAGGAATGTTAGGCATGCATGGAAATCAAGCAGCTAATTTAGCAGTACAAAAATCTGATTTATTAATTGCGATAGGAGCTCGATTTGATGATAGAGTAACTGGACGATTACATACTTTTGCTCCACACGCAAAAGTAATTCATGTGGATATTGATCCTTCAGAATTTAGTAAATTGCGCTTAGCGAATGTTTCTTTATCTGGCAATTTAAACGATTTGTTATCTGCTCTAACACAATCCTTATCTATTGATCCATGGAGAAAAAAAGTAAAATCTTTAAAGTTGAAGTACCGTTGGTCTTATCAATCATCTGATGATAAGATTTATGCTCCAACTTTATTACGAACAATCAGTGAAAATGCTCCTTACGATACTGTGGTTACTACAGATGTTGGGCAACATCAAATGTGGGCTGCTCAACACATGCAATTCAGTCGTCCAGAGAATTTTATTACTTCTGGAGGGCTGGGAACCATGGGGTTTGGCACGCCCGCAGCTATTGGGGCTCAAATTGGTCGACCCAATCATATGGTGATATGTATTTCTGGTGATGGTTCATTTATGATGAACATACAAGAACTCGCTACTATTAAACGTAAAAATTTGCCTATTAAAATTGTTTTGTTAGATAACCAGCGTTTAGGAATGGTGCGTCAATGGCAACAATTATTTTTCAATAAACGTTACAGTGAAACTACATTAACAGATAATCCCAACTTTCTTGTTTTGGCTAAAGCGTTTGATATTCATGGAATATGTATTACTTATACATCTCAAATTTTAGACGCAATTAATATGTTATTTACGCACACAGGACCTTTTTTATTACATGCGCTGATTAATGAACATGAAAACGTTTGGCCATTAGTTCCACCTGGTTCTTCAAATGATGCTATGTTGGAGCAGTAATATGACATATTATTCGCTGTTTATAAAAGCCAGGTTTTGCCCAGAGGTGCTTGAACGTATTCTCCGGGTTATTCGTCATCGTGGATTTGAGTTACATACATTAAATATGTTGTCATATAGTAAGCTCAACAAGAAAAAAATAAACATTTTATTAACTGTTTCTAGCAATAGAGCAATATATTTATTGTCTGCACAATTAAATAAATTAATGGATATACATTATATTAAAATTGAATAAATTAAAAAATAATAATTAAATTCGTACTTTCTTCGACTATATTACCGAGGAAGATATCAGATGAATATATCAAACTTTATTTGGTTTAATGGGGAAATCGTACCATGGCAAGAAGCTAAAGTACATGTAATGTCTCATGCTTTGCACTATGGATCATCAGTATTTGAAGGTATGAGATGTTATAATTCACATAAAGGTCCCGTTATATTTCGTCATCGTGAACACATACAAAGATTGTATAATTCCGCAAAAATTTATCGTATGCCTATTTTTTGGAGTATTGATGATTTAATGGAAGCTTGTAGAATTATTATTCGAAAGAATAATTTAATCAATGCATATATCCGTCCTCTCGTATTTATTGGAAATGTAGGTATGCAAATTAATCCGACTCCCGGATACGCTACTGACGTTGCTATAGCAGCTTTTTCTTGGCTGCCTTATCTGGGAGAAAATTCTTTGAAACAAGGGATTGATGTTATGGTATCTTCCTGGAATAGAGTTCCAGCAAATACCCTTCCAAGCACAGCGAAAGCTGGCGGAAATTATCTATCATCTATGTTAATTAGCAATGAAGCTCACCGAAATGGTTATCAAGAAGGAATAGGTTTAGATATATATGGTTATATTTCAGAAGGTGCCGGTGAAAATTTATTTGAAGTTAAAAGTAATATTCTTTTAACACCACCATGTGCTTCTTCTATTTTACCTGGGGTCACACGTGATACTATTATTAAGTTAGCAGTAAATATTGGTTTAGAAGTACAAGAACAAGTATTACCCCGTGAATCTCTATACATAGCTGATGAAATATTTATGTCTGGTACTGCTGCCGAAATAACCCCAGTACGTACTGTAGATGGAATTAAGGTAGGTACCGGTACGCGCGGACCCATCACTAAAAAATTACAGCACTTATTTTTTAACTTATTTACTGGAATCACTGAAGATCAATGGAATTGGTTAGATCCAGTGCATTAGCAATACTACATTGATGCAATGTTAATTCTTAAGATAATCAATATTCAATAATATAGAATACTGGAGTTAAATATGCCTAAATATCGCTCTATTACTACTACGCATGGTCGTAATATGACTGGTGCTCGAGCATTGTGGCGTGCTACAGGTATGACCACTGAAGATTTTGATAAAATGATTATTGCTGTGGTTAATTCATTTACCCAATTTGTTCCTGGGCACATACATTTACGAAACGTAGGAGCATTAGTGTCCGAACAAATTAATATTACTGGAGGAGTTGCAAAAGAATTTAATACCATTGCAATAGACGATGGAATTGCTATGGGTCATAGCGGCATGCTATATTCTTTGCCATCTAGAGATCTTATTGCTGATTCTGTGGAATATATGATTAATGCCCACTGCGTTGATGCTATGGTATGTATTTCTAATTGTGATAAAATAACACCTGGAATGTTAATGGCGGCATTACGCTTAAATATTCCAGCTATCTTTGTATCAGGTGGACCAATGGAATCTGGTGCAATAACTTTGTCTAATCAAAACGTTAAGTTAAATTTAATTGACGCAATCACTTGTTCTGTAGATCCTAATATTTCTGATGTTGATCAACAACGCATTGAATCAGCAGCGTGTCCTACATGCGGGTCTTGTTCAGGGATGTTTACGGCGAACTCTATGAATTGTTTAACAGAAGCATTGGGATTAGCACAACCGGGTAATGGATCGTTGTTGGCTACTCATTCTGATCGTAAAAAATTATTTTTAAATGCCGGTAAATATATTGTTCATTTAGCTAAATCTTATTATGAAGAGAATAATTATTCTGTTCTACCGCGCAATATAGCTAACAAGTCTTCTTTTGAAAATGCAATGATGTTAGACATTGCAATGGGTGGCTCTACTAATACTGTATTGCACTTACTTGCGGCTGCTCAAGAAGGAGAGATAGATTTTACTATGGCAGATATTGATAAATTATCTCGAAAAGTACCGCATTTATGTAAAGTAGCTCCAAATACTCAACGATATCACATGGAAGATTTTCATCGAGCTGGAGGAGTAATGGGTGTGCTTGGTGAATTACATCGTTGTGGTTTATTACATGAAGACACACGTAATATATTGAATAAATCTTTATTAGAAACGTTACTAAATTATGACATTTTTTCATGTGATAATTTTGAATCAAAAAACATGTATGCTGCAGCACCAGCAGGAATACGTAGCACACAAGCTTTTATTCAAAAAAACAGATGGACTTCGTTAGATACGGATCGTCGCTCTGGATGTATTCGTTCACGTGAACATGCTTATAGCCAAGACGGAGGTTTAGCAGTATTGTACGGCAATCTAGCTGTAGATGGATGTCTTGTAAAAACAGCTGGAGTTCATATAAACCTTCAAAAATTTAGTGGACCAGCTAAGGTGTATGAGAGTCAAGAAGAATCTGTTCAAGCAATTTTAACAGGAAATATACATTCTGGCGATGTTATTGTAATTCGATATGAAGGACCAAAAGGTGGACCAGGTATGCAAGAAATGTTATATCCGACATCTTTTCTTAAATCCATGGGGTTAGATTTATGTTGCGCTTTGATTACAGATGGTAGATTTTCAGGAGGAACATCAGGACTATCTATTGGTCATATATCTCCGGAAGCAGCTAATAAAGGATTAATTGGACTAGTACACGATGGGGACATAATTAATATCGATATTAGCATGCGTAGTATTACCTTAGAAGTTTCTGAGCATATACTAAAAATACGACATGCAGCAGAAATTGCCCGAGGAAATAAAGCGTGGACCCCAACCAACAGAAATAGAAACATATCTATTTCTTTAAAGGCATACGCCCACTTAGTAACAAGCGCAGACAAAGGCGCGGTTCGTGATAAATCTAAATTGTTAGGATAACATCCTAAATGAAAAAAATTTATTCTTTTTCTCATGCACCATGTCCTGCAGAATATCTACGTGCTGCTTTGCGCTCTCACGTGTATGAAGTAGCTCAAATAACTCCATTACAAATTATGAACAAATTGTCAGAACGTCTTGAAAATACAATATTAGTTAAACGAGAAGATAGACAGCCGGTACATAGCTTTAAACTACGTGGAGCTTATGCTATGATCTCAAGTCTTAACGAAACACAAAAATCTTCTGGAGTTATTACTGCTTCAGCAGGTAATCACGCTCAGGGGGTAGCTTTTTCTGCTACTCGTCTAGGTATTACATCTTTGATTGTGATGCCTATAAATACCGCTGATATAAAAATAGATGCGGTACGTGATTTTGGAGGAAAACCGTTATTATGTGGAGCTAATTTTGATGAGGCTAAGATTAAAGCTATGTATTTAGCTGATAAACATCAATTAACTTTTATTCCTCCATTTGATCATCCAACGGTAATTGCGGGACAAGGAACATTAGCGATGGAATTATTACAGCAAGATGCTCATTTAGATCGCATTTTTGTTCCAGTAGGAGGGGGTGGTTTAGCGGCAGGTGTTTCTGTATTAATTAAACATCTTATGCCGCAAATAAAAGTTATAGGAGTTGAATCAGCAGAATCGGCTTCTTTATGTGCTGCCTTATCGGCTGGTATGCCAGTGTGGTTGCATAAAGTAGGTGTATTTGCTGAAGGAGTAGCTGTACGATGTGTTGGCAACGAAACATTTCGTTTATGCCAAGAATATCTAGACGATGTAATTACAGTGGATAATGATGCGATTTGTGCTGCAATAAAAGATTTATTCGAAGACGTACGTGCTATTGCTGAACCCTCAGGTGCGTTAGCATTAGCTGGAATGAAGAAGTATATTCAAAGATATGCAATTCGAGGTGAAAGATTAGCTCATGTTCTTTCAGGTGCCAATATAAATTTTCATGAATTACGTTATATTTCAGAACGTTGTGAACTAGGAGAGCAGCGAGAAGCGTTAATGGCGATTACTATTCCAGAAAAAAAAGGTAGTTTTTTAGAATTCTATAAAATATTAGGAAACAGATCAGTAACAGAATTTAATTATCGATTCAATGGATCTAAAAACGTTTGTATTTTTATTGGTATACGTTTGAAGCACGGACGTTCCGAAAGAAACACAATAGTTCAAGAAATACTTGCTAATGGTTTTCACGTTGTAGATTTATCTGACGACGAAATGGCTAAATTGCATGTTAGATACATGGTAGGAGCACGTTTATTCCAGCCTTTACAGGAGCGAATTTTTAGTTTTGAGTTTCCAGAAGCTCCAGGAGCATTATTGAAATTTCTTCATACTTTAGGTGCTAATTGGAACATCTCTTTATTTCATTATCGAAATCATGGTACTGATTACGGACGTGTTCTAGCCGGGTTTGAACTATCTAATCAAAAAGAATCAGAATTTAAAGAATATTTATCTAAATTAGGATACGAATGGCACGATGTTACAACTAATCCAGTGTTTGAAGTATTTTTAAATTAATAAAACATTGTGATGGAAAATTATTAAATTATTTTTCACATTATTTAAAAGAGATATTTTATGGCTAATTATTTTAATACATTAACTTTCATAGAAAAATTAAAACATTTGGGAAAATGTCGATTTATGAGTAACAATGAATTTTCTAATGGAATTCAGGCATTATTATCTAAAAAAGTAGCTATAATAGGCTGTGGATCTCAAGGTTTGAATCAAGGTTTAAATATGAGAGATTCGGGGGTAAATATTACATACGCTTTACGTCGTGAATCTATTCTTAATAAACAAGAATCTTGGGCAAGAGCAACAAGGAACGGATTTCCTGTAGGAACTTATGATGAAATTATTCCCAAATCAGATGTAGTTATTAATTTAACTCCAGATAAATGTCACACATCAGTGATACGACAAATAGAACCTTTAATGAAACATGGATCCACATTGGGGTATTCACATGGATTTCATATTGTAGAAGTTGGAGAAAAAATTCGTCAAGATATTACTGTCATCATGGTCGCTCCAAAATGTCCCGGTACAGAAGTTCGTCAAGAATATCAACGAGGATTTGGAGTCCCTGCTTTAATTGCCGTACACGAAGAAAACGATACATATGATATGGGCATGACATTAGCAAAATCCTGGGCATTTGCACTTGGTAGTCATCGCGCTGGGGTATTAGAATCTTCATTTGTAGCAGAAGTTAAATCAGATCTTATGGGAGAACAAACTATTTTATGTGGAATGTTACAAGCCGGATCCATTCTTTGTTTTGATTATATGATTAGTAATGGTGTTAACGCTGCATACGCAGGAAAATTCATTCAATGTGGTTGGGAAGTCATAACTGAAGCATTAAAACAAGGAGGTATTACGTTAATGATGGATCGATTATCTAACGCTTCTAAAATACGTGCTTTTATATTATCTGAAAAACTAAAAAATATATTAAAACCAGTTTTTGAAAAACATATGGAAAATATACTTAATGGAGTATTTTCTAAAGAAATGATGTTGGATTGGGAAAATAATGATTCTAAATTACTTAAGTGGAGAGAAAAAACCAGTCAACTTCCATTAGAACAAGCTCCAAATTATCAACAAGAAATTTTGGAACAAACATATTTTGATTATGGGATATTAATGGTAGCTATAATCAAATCAGGTATAGAATTGTCTTTTGACACAATGATAAAATCTGGAATAGCACCAGAATCGGCATATTATGAATCATTACATGAGTTACCTTTAATTGCAAATACTATAGCTCGTAAAAAATTATATGAAATGAACATGGTAATTTCTGACACCGCAGAATACGGTAATTATTTATTTTGTGATAAGGTAGTACCTTTGTTAAAAAAGACTATAATACCTAATTTAAGAACAGGAGATTTAGGTATGTCACCCAAGAATGTTAACGTTGATAACATTGTTTTGCGTAATACTAATGACATGATTCGAAATCACACAATAGAAAAAGTTGGAATTCAACTAAGAAGTTATATGCAAAACATGAAAAGTTTATCGTTTAATTAATGATTAAAACAGAACTATATTCTTGTAATTACAGAGATATTATTGCGATGAAAGATCATCGAGTTGACTTCTAAATAAGAATGAATTTATTTTGGATAAAAACGATAAAAAATTATGTTATATTATATGATCAATTATATAAATAATTTTAAATATTCAACGATATACATAAAATAAATAAGTTAATTATAATGATATATAATGATTAGAAGAAAATAAATTATAAGGAGGATAAATGAATCAAATTATCATGCACCTGACAGATTCTAATTTTAAAGAAACGGTGTCAAACTCTACCGATCTTTTTTTAGTTGATTTTTGGGCCGAATGGTGTAATCCCTGTAAAGCAATGATACCTATTTTAGAAGATATTTCTGTTGAATTTAATGATACATTAAAAGTAGTAAAATTAAACATAGATGAAAATCCAATAACTACAAAAAACTATGGGATTAAGAGTGTTCCTACTTTATTATTGATTCGTCATGGAACGGTGTTATCTACTAAAGTAGGGTTGCTGTCCAAACAAAAATTACAAGAATTTTTAAAAATACATATATAAATAATGAGCACTTATTTTTAAAACATTTATAATTTTTAAAATTATTTTATATGTTAGTAGACGTTTCTTTAGGATTACAGTAGAATGACAGCATGTCGTATATGATTAATTATAAATGTTTAATTTATAATAGAATATAAATATATTGCCGCTATATAATAGCGGCAATAACAGGTAATGCAATTTAATTTTATAAATTAATTATGGACTGTATTTTCAATATGGTTATAAAGATTACCGCTGGATTTTTTATAAATCTATTTTTTCTGTGATAATCCGATAGTAATTAAACACCTTAACGTTTATTCATGCTCGATATTGTAGGCATAGGATAGACAATCAAATATGTATTATGCAGGAAATTATTCCATAATGTTACATGTATACTTTATCTTTGTAATACCAACAATCTATATAACTCCAATTTAAGAATCCATAATTATGAATCTTACAAAATTAAAAAACATACCAGTTTCTGAATTAGTACATCTCGGAGAAAGTATGGGTCTAGAGAATTTAGCACGTATGCGCAAGCAAGATATTATTTTTGCTATTTTTAAACAACATGCTAAAACTGGAGAAGATATTTTTGGGGATGGTGTATTAGAAATATTACAAGATGGTTTTGGGTTTCTTAGATCTAGTGATAGCTCTTATCTTGCTGGACCAGATGATATTTATGTGTCTCCAAGCCAGATTCGTCGTTTTAATTTACGTACTGGAGATACTATTTCTGGGAAAATTAGACCTCCAAAAGAAGGTGAACGTTATTTTGCATTGCTTAAAGTAAATGATGTAAATTATGATAAACCAGAAAATGCTCGTAATAAAATTTTGTTTGAAAATCTTACTCCATTACATGCCAATTCACGATTACGCATGGAAAGAGGAAATGGTTCTACGGAAGACTTAACCGCAAGAGTATTGGACCTGGCATCACCTATTGGGCGCGGCCAGCGCGGTTTAATTGTAGCGCCTCCTAAAGCCGGAAAAACCATACTTCTTCAAAATATTGCACAAAGCATTAGTCATAATCATCCAGACTGCGTATCAATAGTGCTTTTGATAGATGAACGTCCAGAAGAAGTTACTGAAATGCAACGCTTAGTACACGGAGAAGTAATTGCATCTACCTTTGATGAGCCAGCATCTCGTCATGTTCAAGTATCTGAAATGGTAATCGAGAAAGCTAAGCGATTAGTAGAACACAAAAAAGATGTAATTATTTTGTTAGACTCCATTACTCGATTAGCAAGAGCCTATAATACTATAGTTCCTTCATCTGGAAAAGTGTTGACAGGAGGGGTTGATGCCAATGCTTTACATCGTCCAAAACGCTTTTTCGGAGCGGCTCGTAATATGGAAGAAGGAGGAAGCTTAACTATTATAGCTACTGCTTTAATAGATACTGGATCAAAAATGGATGAAGTAATTTATGAAGAATTTAAAGGAACTGGCAATATGGAATTGCATTTGTCAAGAAAAATAGCTGAAAAGCGTGTTTTTCCGGCTATTGATTACAATCGTTCTGGAACTAGAAAAGAAGAACTATTAACTACTCAAGATGAACTACAAAAAATATGGATTTTACGAAAAATTATTCATCCAATGAGTGAAATTGATGCAATGGAATTCATGATGAATAAATTATCTATGACTAAAACCAATGATGAATTTTTTGATATGATGAAGCGCTGTTAATTTATTGCAATAATTATTGTTTACTGTATTAACACATATTTTAAAAAAGACTATTTGTCGTTTTCTATAACGGCAATTTTTAAGGTTTTTATATAAAAATTTATTTAATAAATTATCTATATATATTAATTTTTAATTGCTGCCCTGCATATTTTTCATAATGGTTTATTTTTATGAATCAAGTATTACGGTGGTATTTAAATACTTATATACCCATATATTTCCAATATCTTCATGTATAAGTAATAAATTTTTGATTAATTATTTTGTAATATATATATGATACAAATATCAGATATGTGATAGAATATGCATATGTCGATGTTGAAAATGTGTTCATGTTATTTCTCTCATCTACTATATATAGGTTTATGGGTATATCAATGTTTATTGATATCTTTTATGTAAGATACACGACACTCTAAACTATAAAATACTCTTTGATTTTCATAAAAATTTTTTCTGCAGTTGTTTTTAATGAAATTCAGTGAATAATATATATGTACTAAAAAATTATTAATGCAAACTGATTAAACCCATATTTTGTTGATATTAATCTGTATTAAATATATATGCTAATTCAGCGTTCGTAGCTCAATTGGACAGAGCATCGCCCTCCGGAGGCGAAGGTTTCAGGTTCAAATCCTGTCGGACGCATTGATTTATTTAAATTTTTATGAAAAAATTAAAGTTGATCGATGGTGATTGTAGCTCAGTTGGCAGAGCTCTGGATTGTGGTTCCAGAAGTCGTGGGTTCGAATCCCATCAATCACCCATTAAAAATAAATGACATAAAGCGAAGGTGGCGGAATAGGAAGACGCACTAACTTCAGGAGTTAGTGTCTTGATCAAGACGTGAGGGTTCAAATCCCTTCCTTCGCAGAGAAATAATTGTTATTATATCGCAAATGAAATGATTGGTTATTAGTATTTCAATATTCTTCAATGGAGGACATATATAATACGAAAAAATTATATGAAAGTCAGAAAACATCGGCGAGTGGCGCAGCTTGGTAGCGCTCCTGGTTTGGGACCAGGAGGCCGGAGGTTCAAATCCTCTCTCGCCGATTCCTATAAACTATATCGAGAAAGATTAAGTATTTTTGTTATTGCATTTTCTAAAATTTTCTATGTGTTCATAGAAATGATTGTTCGCATTTGGATTGGAGTGCTCATAAATTATGAATTCTTAATCAAAAGATGAAATAGTATCTCGTTGTTTGCTGACTGCGCTATAATAATATTTGTCCAACCTAAACGTCTAGCTAATTTAGCTAGACGTACACTTACCACGATTAATTTACATCGTATTAACCAAGATGTGCGATAAGATTCGGGAATTAAATAATATAGGTGTTGTAGTATTTCTCCAGAAGTAACTACTACTGTTCTAATATTCAATCCTAATAGATTAGATAATTGTTTTTCTCTATTATACCGAAACGGTTGTCTAGTATAACATTCGCAGGATGCAACAAATACTCCTCTTCTTTGAAGAGTGTCATCTAAAATAGTACGTCCATTATTACCTCTTAGAATAAGAGCGCGCTTTCCATAACTATACATTAGTTCAGGTAATTGTAATAAATTTTCACTAGTTTCCTGGATTGTAGGATATTTCACCAATATTCCCGATAACTTGTACATCATTACACTAGTCGCATGACCAATGGAATAATATGCTAATTTGGTAGGCCAGGATATTCCCATGTTAAGTAACTGATTATGAGCATATTTAATTGCATGTTGTGATATAATGCACAAAAAATCTCCTTCAGAAAGTAGATTTAATTTCTGTTCCAATGAACATAATTCTTTTCCTGTAGAAAAGTAAATTAATGGCAAATGATATGCAAATTTACCAAAAGAAAGTAATTTATTTACCAATTGTTCTCCATATGGAGAAGGACGAGTAATTAAAATATTCATAATTTTTAATTCGATACATGATTAAATTAAATCAAATAAAAACATGTTATCGTTTAAATTTAATTAATAAATCTTCAGCAAGGATAAAACCTAATTTTTCTGCTTGATCTAAAGGCGCCCTTCCTTCAGTACGAATAATCTTGCTACCATCAGGTAATCCAATAAGTGCTCTTAGCCATATTTGATCCTCTTCAATTTCAGCATAACTAGCAATTGGTAAATGACAATAACTTTCCAAATAAGTAGTAACAGCGCGTTCCGCTCTGACACGAAATGAGGTTTCTTGATGATATAATGGTGATAATAAGGATAAAATATCAGCATCATTCGAACGACATTCAATGGCTATAACACCTTGTCCCATTGCTGGTAGTAGATCAGACGGATCAATATGAACACGAATGTACTCATGTAACTGTAATCGTTGTAATCCAGCTACAGCTAAAACTATTGCATCATATTGTCCATATTGTAATTTTTTTAATCTAGTATCTATATTACCTCGCAAGTTACTAACTACTAGATCTGGACGATGCGCTCGTATTTGACATTGTCTGCGTAAACTTGATGTACCTATTACACTACCAATAGGTAACGTATCTATGTTAGGGTATTTTAAACTAACAAAAGCATCACGTGGATCATTGCGTTTACATAGAACTGGAAGAGTTAATTCATCTGGTAAAGGCACTGTAATATCTTTCATGGAATGAACAGCAATATCGGCACGGAAGTTTATTAATGCATGTTCTAATTCTTTAATAAATGCACCTTTTTTAATTTTATTTTTTGCATCAATATTTAAAAATTTATCTCCTGTTGTTACAATAGGCATCAACTCTATGCTTAATGTTGGATGATAATGTTTCAATTCATTATGAACATATTGAGCTTGACAAATAGCAAGTTGACTTTTTCGTGTAGCAATTTTTAAAATTTTATTTTTCATCAGTATCATTATGTTAAGACAATATGATTGTAATCTTTAATCAATCTGAATGTTTTTTATAATTATATTATAAAAACATTTGTTAAAAAATTTTTAAAATAAGTAAATGTTTATTACATTAATCAATTTTAATTATTTTTTATAATTAAATAATAAGAATAATGCGTTAAATTCAGATTTTTAATTTTTATGTAATTAAAACGTTTTAGGTAAATCAGCAGCAGTTTTATGGCGATATTATATATTGTATACAATCATAGTATTTTGATATTTAAAAAATTAGGACTTAAATAAATATTTTCTCGATAAATTATAGAAAAAAGTTCCTTTGTATATTATTACTTATAGTATTGCAATACTATCACATTTTAAATTTTAATTTTTATTATGTTTTTATAAATATTGAAAATAAAAAATTTATTATAAGATGATTTGATTATTATTAATTATAAAAATTAATCTTACATATTTTATATGTGATACTTTAATTATTGATGAAAATAAAGAAAGTAACAAGTATTAATAATTTATGCATATAAATTATTCAGTATTTTTGATTATTGAAAGTAAAATCATTTTTATTGTAATAGTTTAAAAGGATACTTGTTTATGTAAAAGTATATTGTTACAAACAGTGATATTATTATTTCAAATAAGAATATACCTTTATTAATCATTGAAATAATAATCATGATTATGATATTAAAAATTAATTTCAATGGATATATTAATTATTATATAAAATCCAAATAAGTAATTAAAAAGATAAACATTATAAAGTATTTTTTCTTGCAAAGATGTTATGATGATCACATGAATGTAGTCATTTTTTATTTGTTATTATCCAAAAAGATATTTTCTAAAAAGAAAGAACTATGTTCTTGTTTCTATAATATAAGCAATATTTTTATGTATTGTATTGTACAATCTAATCAACAGTATTTGCATTGCTTTCAGATGTTGTAATAAATACAATAAAATCAATAATAGTTAAGTGTCATAAAACACTAAAACCATTTCCAAAAATCAGTGATGTGTGATGCTATGTGAGGAAGGTATGCGATTTACCAAAATGAACGGGCTGGGCAATGACTTTGTCATCATAGATGCTGTCACTCAAAATATACATCTTACTTCTGAAAATATCAGATATTTGTCAGATCGATTTTATGGAGTTGGTTTTGATCAATTGTTAATAGTAGAACCCCCTTATGATCCAGCAATAGATTTTCATTGTCGAATTTATAATTCGGACGGAACAGAAGTAAATCAATGTGGTAATGGTATGCGTTGTGTTGCGCAATTTGTCTGCTTAAAAAAATTAACTAATAAACGAAACATTCATATTAGTACTCGCGCTAACCATATAATATTGTCTATTATGAATGACAATCGCGTATCTGTTAATATGGGGGCGCCTATTTTTGATCCAAAACTTATTCCGTTTTATATATCACAATATCAAAAAACTTATATTTTATTTTTACCTACACAAATAATACTATGTGGTGTAGTATCTATGGGTAATCCTCATTGTATTATTTTAGTAGAAAAAATAGAAAATATCCAAGTTACTTCATTAGGATCAGCATTAGAAGATCATCATTGTTTTCCAGAACGAGTCAATGTAAGTTTTATGCAAATTATTAACTGTAATAATATTCGATTACGAGTATATGAGCGCGGAGTAGGAGAAACTCAAGCTTGCGGAACTGCCGCCTGTGCGGCAGTTGCCGTAGGCATTCAACAGGGATTATTGTATGAATCAGTAAACGTAAACTTGCCTGGGGGTACTATATCAGTAAATTGGAAAGGGGCAAGTAATGCACTGTACATGACTGGATCAACGTCTTATGTATATGATGGATATATTAATTTATAAATATATAGTAAATCCACCAAAATGTTATTGTTTTTTAATTCACGTATTTTATATTGAAACTTTATTTAGTATTTAATTTTTTATACATTATATGAATATAATGTGGTGAGTATATAAATATTTCATTGTGAAAAAATAACGATTGTAATTTAATAACATTAAAGGTACAAATTATGCATTTTTACCGTACATTACAACCTTTTTATGCTATAACTCTAGATTTAGACAATACATTATATGATAATTATCCGATAATAAATCGGGCCGAAGAAAAGTCAATATTGTTTTTGCAACAATATCATCCCGCGTTATCTAAAATACAAAACAAGGATTATTATCAATCGCGTAAATTGCTTCAATTTATAGAACCAAATATTTGTCATGATGTAAATTATTGGCGTTGGAAATCTTTAAAGATAATTTTATTACAATCAGGATTAACTCAAAATGAAGCACAATTAGGCGCTGATTACGCTATGGAAATTATTATACATTGGCGCAACAAAATCGATATTTCCCTGAGTACACATAATGTATTATCAGCATTAAGTTCTAAATGGCCATTAATTGCAATCACTAATGGCAATGCGAATCCTATTGCTTGTGGACTACAACAATATTTTCAAGATGTATTACGTGCTGGAATTAATGGTCGCGCTAAACCTTATAAAGATATGTATTATTTAGCTTCAAAGCGTTTTGGAATATCTTGTAACAATATTCTACATGTAGGAGATGACTTGAATACAGATATAAAAGGAGCAATACATGCTGGGATGCAGGCTTGTTGGATTAGTCAATATAACTTAAATCAATGTTGTTCAGTTGATGCAACACTGTTACCACATTTGAAAATTTCAAAATTAACATCATTAACATATTTATTATAATGTTAATAGTTATGTTGAATTCATATATCTATAAGTAATTATTTACTATGTGTTGTGATATTTTATGAATGTTTATCACATTCTTGATCAACTAAATGATAAACAACAAGAAGCGGTAACTTCTAATGATCAAAATATATTGGTGTTATCTGAAGCTGGTAGCAGAAAAACTCGAGTATTAGTTAACCGCATTCTCTTGGTTACAATTAGTGAAAAAATATATCCAATGGCCAATAATAGCGATTACTTTTGCGAATAAAGTTACTTCAGTAATGCAAAATAGCATACAATCTTTAATTGGTGTTCAAAAAAAATGATTTATGGATTAGTACTTTTCATGGATTAGCAAATCGGTTACTACACGCTCATTACGTAGATGCAGATTTACCAAAAATTTTCAAATCCTCGATAACAACGATCAAATTCAACTTTTGAAACAATTAATATGCTCACTTAACTTAAATGAAAACAAGTATGGCGTACAAGCTATGTATTATATCAATAGTGAGAAAAATAAGATTCCAGATATTCCAAATATAAATATTAATAGCAATTCAATAGAAATGATATGGTTCCGAATTTATCAGTTTTATCAAGACATATGTAATCGCTCTGAATTAATAGATTTTAATGAATTATTGAAACATGCATATATGTTGTGTTGAAATTATCTGAATATTTTACGTTATTATCCAAAACGATTTATTAATATTTTAGTGGATGAATTTCAAGATACTAATACAGTTCAATATGTTTGTTTACGCCTTTTATCAGGAGTCAGGAGAAAACAATAATTTAATGATTGTTGGCGATGATGATCAATCTATTTATGGGTGGAGAGGAGCACAAATAAAAAATTTTCAACGATTTTTAGAAGATTTGACACGTATTACATTAGAACAGAATTATCGTTCTGCTAATAATATTTTAAGAGCTGCCAATACTCTTATTTGTAAAAATGATACACGTTTCAAGAAAAATTTATGGACATGTAAAATAAAGGAGATGCTATTTCTCTGTATTGTGCTTTTAATGTAATAGATGAAGCTATATTCGTAGCAAATAATCTAATAGATTGGAAAAAACGACATGGTTTTCTAAATAAGTAGATGTTTTATATCGAAATAATTTTCAATCTTTTTTATTAGAAGAAATTTTATTAAAAAATATACCTTATCACATATATGGAGAGATAGGATTTTTTGAACGCAAAGAAATCGGAGATATTATAATAGCTTATTTAAAATTTATTCTTAATCAGAATAATGACACTGCTTATATGCGAATCATTAACATACTTCATAGAAGAATTGGTCAACGTACTTTAGAGCTTATTAAAAAATACGTTAATTTAAATCACTTAAGCTTGTGGGAGAGTAACTTATTTATTTCAAACAAAAAACGATTAAAGGTAGATCTGCTATTGATAGATTCCTTAAAAAATCAAATGTCCAATTATATTGCCCTTGCATGAACAAATTTTTTATATTGTTAAGCAAGTCGGATTATGATGGAATATGTATAAAAAATATGTCAGCCCAACATATTGTGAACGCATACACAATATTAAAGAATTTATAACAATGAGTAAGCAATACAGTATTCTATCAGCATCAACGATAAATACATACATATCTATTACAACAATTTTTATCGTATATTTCTTTAGAATTTGAAGAAAATTTATCTAATACTTATTCAAATGCAGTACAACTCATGATGCTATATGCTTCAAAAGGATTAGAATTTTCCCAAGTATTTATTATAGGCTTAGAAGAAGGGATTTCTCCAAACGATGTTTCTTTAATTAACAAAGAATTATTAGAAGAAGAACGTAGATTAATTTATGTTGGCATCACACGTGCTATGGCATAAATTAACAATTAGTTATTCAGAAACTCGTTATATTTACGGAAAAGAGATGGTCATTCAATCACCATATAGATTTGTTAATGAATTACCGATAGATTGTTTAAAAGTATAGTATATTGATGTTACTCAGCAAGAGTAAAGCCCTGTTATTCGTATAAACTTATATTGTTATTTTATTGAATTTTCAGAGAGTTATTACTCTAATCCTCATTAGGATTATTATATAATACAAATATATCTATATTATTATTAAAAATATTTATAAATATTGACAATCTTTTTATTCTAGGCGTAACATGCCCGCTCTAATCTGCAGATTGTACTTATACTATCTCAGTGAATAACATCTAATCGAGTATTTAAATAATTATTATAATTGAATTATATTCATTACCAAATAAATAAAAACTTTACGAATTATTTGTACGTCATAGATATTCGATACGCGATGATGATTGTTTATAGCTGTTTTGTCATGTAATGCGTATTGTCGAATGTCGAAATTACATGGTATGAGAATAGCTATTTATTATCTAATTTTAGTTATTGTGATCTAATGTAGACTAATTTGTATTCTTTGAGGAAGCAATGATATATGTATAATATATTTCAATTAAAAAATAATCATTTATTTCGTATTAATGAAAAAGATAAAATATCATTTTTAAATAATATTATTTGGATTGATATAATAGATTCATGCGGCGATGGTCATAATTATATACCAAACATATTGCTTCACCAAAAAATAAAGTTTTTTGAATTGAAAGACATTAACAAGACTACACGTTTCTTTAAAGATAAAAATGGATTACATATTCATTCTTTTTTCTTTTCATATAACAGCCAAGAACAAATAGATAACTCTAGTGTATTCTTTACCATTCACAACGGATGTTTATATACTTCACGAAAAAAAGAATTTCCAGTATTTTGTATGTATCAAAAATATTTGCATAACCATTTGTTAATTAATGGAAATGCCTATGAATTATTATTAAATTTATTTGAGGTAAAACTTGATGACCTAACAAATAAAATAGAGCATATTTATGCTACCTTAGAAACATTGAGTTCTGTTATTATGAACGGACAACAAATCGATGAATACGATCATGCGCTTTCTGATTTAGCTATATTGGAAAATATAGGATGGAAAATTCGTGTTAATTTATTAGATACTGAAAGAGCAATAAAATTTTTAATACGTAAAGTAAAATTACCTGTATCACAACAAAAATATGCTAACGATATTTTAAATGAAATCACATTGTTATTACCTCACAATGAATATGTATTTCATCAAATCAGTTCTTTAACCCAATCAGCAATGGGATTTATTAATATTGAACAAAATAGAATTATAAAAATTTTTTCAGTTATTTTTTTACCTCCAACTTTAATTGCATCTAGCTATGGAATGAATTTTAAATTTATGCCAGAATTACAATGGTCATTTGGTTACCCTAGCGCCATTATTTTAATGATTCTATCAGGACTTGCTCCGTACATTTATTTCAAATATAAAAATTGGCTATAAATATTATAAATATAATTGCAGTACATATATAATTTTTCTAAAAAAAATACTAATCTAATTAAGATTAAGTGTTTTGAAATTATGTTCTTACATATATCCCAGCACAAAGATACGATAAAAACTCAATACATTTAAATTATTTTAAATTCTTTTTCATACAATGAATCTATAAATCTTTGTAATAATAATTACATTTTATAATTAAAAAGTTACTATATTTAATATTTTGAAAAATTCATTCAATAAATTATTATTTATAAATCATATATATAATATATCAATTTTTATTGATATCATGTCATAATATATTGATATAATAATGGTTATTTTTTATTATTTTTAATAAAAACAAAGAGAGGTAATAAATGTTTCGCATCGTTGCGTCTGATTTAGATGGTACTTTGCTAACACCGGACCACCGATTAACGTCTTTTACTAAAAAGATTCTAAAATTACTAACTACTCGTAATATTCATTTTGTTTTTGCTACTGGCCGACATCATACAAACGTCATGCAAATACGTGATAATTTGAAAATTAATTCTTATATGATTACTTCTAATGGAGCTAGAATACATAATACCTACGGGAAGTTAATTGCTTCTTACGATTTAGCTACAGAAATTGTAGATGATTTATTACGAGTAGTACATTATGATTCTCAAATTATTACTAATATCTTTTATAATGATAAGTGGCTGATTAACCGATCAATATCAAAACAAAATTGTTTTTATAACGGATATGAATCTGATTATCATATATATCAGAAAGATACATTGCCCTTGCATGGTGTCTGTAAAGTATACTTCACTAGTAATAATTATAAACGACTGTTGTCTTTAGAAAAGAAATTACATGCGCGTTGGAATCATCGAATCAATATTAGTTTTTCGCTTCCTACATGTCTTGAAGTGATGCCGGAAGGAGTTTCAAAGGGACATGCTCTAGAAAGGGTAGTTAAATTACTAGGCTGTCAACTAAAAGATTGTATTTCATTTGGTGACGGGATGAACGATCAAGAAATGCTAAAAATGGCAGGAAAAGGTTGTATAATGAGCAATGCACAGCAAAGACTGAAAGATACCCTGCCATTCTTAGAAATTATTGGCAGCAATAAAGATGATGCAGTACCTCATTATTTACAATGTATGTATCATAATACATGGTCTGATTTGTCATTAAGAAATGGTGTTTTAAATTAATATTTTTATTAAAAATATTATGATTTTTAATATTTTTTCATTATTTATTGAATAGTTTGACGAATTTGCTACATGATTTTTTGTGTTCGTATTTATAACTTTTATATATAATGACAGCTCATAACATTGTTTTAAATAATTAATAAAGTACAATTATGATTTTGTTTAATTAATATAATAAACTTTTTAAACAGTTATATTTCAAACAAAACTCTGTATAAAAAATAATCATTAATATATATATTTTTTTAAAAAATTATAATTTTTGTAATTTCACTATAGTAAAATTAATTTGTTGTATTTTAATTGAAATAATAAATAAATGTATAAATTTTTTATACTCAATTTTTAAAAAATTATTTATGCTAATTAATTTAAGAGAATCTACTAAAAATTAAATTTAAAACATCCAAATATATTTATATAATGAAATAATTTTTCAATTAAGTTATATACATAAATAACTATGTATCCCATCAAGTAACATTTGAGTAGAAATCATTACTAATAATAAACCCATTAACCTCTCCAATGCTCCGATACCTTTATTACCCAATAAACGAGAAAATACATTAGACAACATCAAAATTAGCATAGATAATCCCCACGCAATAATTAATGCTAAAATTAAAAAATTGATTTTCTGAGGATATTGATGAGACAATAACAATAACGTTGCTAAAATTGAAGGACCAGCGACTAAAGGAATAGCAAGTGGCACTAAAAAAGGTTCTTCTCCATCTGAAAATCCAGTATTATTTCCTTCTTCTGAAGGAAATATCATTTTTATGGCAATTAAAAACAACACAATACCTCCAGAAATTGAAACTGTTTCCGTGTGTAAATTAAGAAATATTAAAATATGTTCACCAACAAATAAAAATCCTAACATTAATAATAAGGCGATTATCATCTCTCTAATTATTATAATTTGACGTCGTTTTGGTTCTAGATCTTTTAGTATCGACATAAAAATTGGTAAATTTCCGATAGGATCCATAATTAAAAACAATAGAACTGTAGCTGATATCATTTCATTCATTATTATTTTCCTAAAAGTTATTTGTGTTTTATATACACCACGCTTTTTATAAAGTAAATTACAAAATATTATTATAAACGTATTACATCATATTACATATATTTTTGATACTTAATAATGACTGTGAGATTGATAATGAAAAATATTGGGTTTGTTGGTTGGAGAGGAATGGTAGGTTCAGTATTAATGAATCGCATGAAAGAAGAAAATGATTTTAACTATTTTCACTCAATATTTCTTTCGACATCACAAATAGGAGAACATGCTCCAAACATTCAAGCATCACAAGAATTATTATTACAAGACGCTTGTAATATCGATCTGCTTAATTCTTTAGATATTATTATTACGTGTCAAGGCAGCGCATATAGTAAAATTATTTATCCAAAATTAAGAAAAATTGGATGGACAGGATATTGGATTGATAGCGCCTCATTTTTACGAATGAATGATGATGCGATTATTGTTTTGGACCCTGTTAATCAAGTATTGATAAAACAAAGTATAAATAACGGTATTAAAACATTTGTAGGAGGTAATTGCACTGTAAGTTTAATGTTAATGTCTTTAGGTGGATTGTTTGCTCATAATTTAATCGAATGGGTTTTTGCCTCTACGTATCAGGCAGCTTCTGGATGTGGAGCACGCGCCATGCGTGAGCTATTAATACAAATGGGCCAAGTGTACAATACAGTAACTGATTTGTTAACGTCCCCGTCAATGGCTATTTTAGATATTGAACATATAATTACTAAATTTAGTAAAACTGATTCCTTGTTAGTAGATTGCTTTAAAGTTCCTTTGATAGGCAACGTCATTCCGTGGATTGGTGATTATATGTATAATGGTCAAACTCAAGAAGAATGGAAAGGTCAAGCAGAAACTAATAAAATCCTCAATACTTCTAAAATTATAACAGTAGACAGTTTATGTGTACGTGTGGGCTCATTACGTTGTCATAGCCAAGCATTTGTTTTAAAACTTAAAAAAGACATTTGTTTAAAAGAAATAGAAGAATTACTCCAATCTCATAATAAATGGGTAGAAGTTATCTCAAATGATGTTACGCAATCATTAAATAAATTAACTCCTGTTATGGTATCCGGAACACTCAACATACCCATCGGTCGGTTACGCAAATTGCACGCAGGTAACAAATATATTTCAGCTTTTAGCGTGGGCGATCAGTTACTTTGGGGAGCTGCTGAGCCATTACGCAGGATATTGCGTCAATTACTATAAATTTTATTTGTTCTACAAAAAACAGATTTACAAATATATAATTTAGGAGCATTTCAAATAGAAATGCAATGCTGAAAATTTTAAATAAATTAACTCAATTATATAAAAAACTTATGGTTAGTTTACTAAAAATCTTTTGAAATAAAAAATAAAATCTCTAATAAAAAGAATGCGTCCCATGTTGATGTTGAGTCATATCTAGTACCCCTTTTAATTCTGGAAAAAGATTCTTTAAGGTAGTTTCAATTCCTTCTTTTATGGTATAGCTAGCCATTGCGCAGCCGTTACATCCGCCATAAAATTTAATAACAGCTAACAGATCTTCAGTAATACGTATTAAAGATACACTGCCTCCGTGTAGCTCTAATTGAGGATTAATTTGAAACTGTAACACATTCCTTACCCGATCTTCCAACAAATCATTGTTCATATTGTTTCTTGTATTATTGCATTCTTTAGTAGCATTCGGAGCTTTAATAGTAAGTTGAGAATCTAATTCATTAATCATCACGTCAATTTTTGCGTCTTTAAGGAAAGATACATACACTGAATCTACGTGTACAGAAAAAAGATCAAATTCAATGACCACATCACTGGTTTTAAATTCTTCTGGTGGACAAAAACAAACATTACATTTTGCATGAACTGTACCTGGGTTAACCACAAACACTCGTATCTGAGTACCTGGTTTCTTACCCGCTAGCAGTTTAGTAAAATGTTTTTGTGCAATTGGGGTTATATAAATCATATAATATGATACCTAATTATTTTTTAAAAGTACAAATAGTTTATAGTTTTATCGCGTACATGTTGTATAAACTATTTGGAATAACTTATATATATTGTTATATACTTGCGATATATATTATTTATTTCTTTATTTTTTTGATAAATAGCCTATGTTATATAGTTACACGTAATTAGTGCGCTCTATGTATGTAATTTAAAAAACTATTAACTACATTAATGACGACTTTGATTTATTGTAGCAAATTTATTTCAACATATAAACAATATTTAAGATAATAAAACGAATATAAAATTGACCGTATTATCTAGTACTTAAAAATCTGGTATCTGTTGATGAGAGAATTAATTACTATATTTTGATTTTCAAAACGAATTAACAAAAAATAGTTAAAAAATAAAAAATATATGATACTAAAAAGATGAAAAAATAATATTTTTTATTACACAATTATTAATTCACATGAACCTCGAATTCTGATAACGGGATATTTACGAATAGTTAAATTCACTGATAAATATCTATGATATCTATGTATAGGAAATTACATAGCATGTAAATCATACAAGAAAACACGATGTAAATATTAAATATGCAATCATTTATTTTTCTAAGAAAATAATTAATTTCAATAATATATTTAAAGTACTACCAATCAGATATTAATAACAATTTAAATATACTTAATATTAAATTTTAATTTTTTATCAAAACCCTAGCGACATCTTTCTTTCGTTTTCAAAGAGACTGATATTATTCATGATAAAAAACTTATAGTTTTAATATTTATCAAAATGATTATGAATCATAATAATTAACATATCAATTCATCATGCATTACATATACATATGTTAGATTTTTCAACGCACTGCATATTTATTATAAAATACACATAACTTATTATTTTATATATTTAATGAAAGAAATGTATATCTCTCAATTATATGAATATGTATCAATTCAGATTGATAATGAACATTGAAAATTTATGTTATTTTATCTAATCATATGAGTATACATAATAATAATTTAATTATTATGATAAATATCAATGTAAAATATAAAAACCTACAATACCAGTGTTTTTAAAATTAATTCCGTATCTCTTTATAAAGAGATAACATTCTCTATGTTAGACAATAAAATGTTTAAATTATTAATTAAAAATAAATTTATATTTTAAAAAAATAATGTTATCTATATAGAATTAAATTAACCTTGTACCTATATTTGATGATATTTATTCATTGTCAAATTTATTCTCCACTATGAGAATAAATAAGTTTCTAAGTTGTATCTGAACAAAGATTTGTATTACAATGATAGTATGTCGTTACATGTTAACAATTAATAGTATTATTGCGATCATTATATTATCATATAATAGATGTACATTTATAAAAAATAAGATGATTTTAATGCTTTATATTTTTTGTATCTGTACGTTTATTGATCAGTTGGGTCTTCATATAAAGTGATGAAACGATAAAATGAAGAAATCATTTTCATATAATAATATGTTAAAAAAAAATAATATTTTTTTAATCGGCCCTATGGGGGCTGGGAAAAGTACCATCGGGCGTCAACTAGCAAATCAATTAAATATGGAGTTTTTTGATTCTGATCAAGAAATTGAGACTCGTACCGGAGCAAATATTAGCTGGGTTTTCGACGTAGAAGGAGAAGAGAGATTCCGCGATCGTGAAGAAAAAATTATCGATGAATTAACAAAAAAACAGGGAATTATATTAGCTACCGGAGGTGGTTCTGTTAAATCTCACATAACACGGAATAATCTTTCCGATCGTGGATTCGTGGTATACTTAGAAACGACTATTGAAAAACAATTAATTCGAACGCAACATGATAAAAGGCGTCCATTGCTGAGATCCTCATCAGCATCAGGAAATACTCGCGACTTACTACAAGTATTAGCAAAAGAACGTAATCCGTTGTACGAGGAAATTGCAGATATAAGAATTTCTACAGACGAACAAAATGTCAGGGTTGTCGTTAATAAAATTATTATTCTTCGTAAAAAAAGCAGTTTATGACGTTTGTCATTATAAATTCATCATTTTAATATTAAAAGCTTTTATAATTTTGTTATGGAAAAAATTATCATAAAATTAGAAAAAAGAAGCTATCCAATTATTATTGCAGACAAATTGTTTAATGATTTCTTACCCTTTTGGCCATTAAATATTGATGACAAAGTAGTATTAATTACCAATGATCGAGTGGCGCCGATTTATTTAAACATATTACGTAATTTATTGATTAGATCAGGAATTGTTACTGATCAACTAATTTTACCAGATGGTGAACAAAACAAATCTCTAATTACATTAGATACAATATTTACTAAATTGCTGAAAAAAAATTATGATCGCAGTACAATACTTATTGGCCTGGGAGGAGGCGTCATTGGAGATATAACTGGATTTGCAGCCGCCACATACCAACGCGGAATACGTTTTATTCAGGTCCCGACAACATTGCTTGCACAAGTAGATGCGTCCATTGGAGGAAAAACTGGAATTAACCATATACTTGGTAAAAACATGATTGGAGCTTTTCATCAACCTATTGCGGTTATTATCAATTTAGATGTCTTGCATACGTTGAGTATGAAAGAGTTTTCTTCTGGATTAGCTGAAATCATTAAGTATGCTATAGCTCTTGACTCTAGTTTTTTTGGATGGTTGGAATCCCATTTAGATGATTTATTAATTTTGCATTTACCATCTTTAATGTACTGTATTCGTCGTTGTTGTGAATTAAAAGCATCTATAATTGCAATTGATGAACGTGATCAAGGTATTAGAAGTGTATTAAATCTTGGACATACCTATGGTCATGCTATCGAATCATACCTGGGCTATTCACAATGGTCTCACGGTGAATCTATAGCAGCAGGTATCATGATGGCAGTAAATACTGCATTACGTTTAAATCAGTTTAATTGCAGTGATGCAAAACGCATAAAATTATTATTAACACGAGCAGGTTTACCTGTGCGTGGCCCAAAAGAAATGACATCAAAAAACTATTTAGAGTATATGAAACGCGATAAAAAGTCAATATCAGGACAACTTAACTTAGTTTTGCCTACTTCTACTATAGGAAACGTAAAAACTGTCTTTAATGTAAACCATGAGTTAGTATCGTTATCCATTGAAGATACTAACAACTAATAACCATATTTAGTGATTAATAAGTATTAAAATTTAATATAGTCAGTGTATGCATTATAATGCCCATGAGAAGATTTTTTTAAAGTACAGTATAATTTAATAAAATTATTACTCGATAGTATTGAGTTAGATTCTTTATTTTAATTATGTTGGGATTTATTCTTGCATTATACGATATAGAAAATATAAATAATCTAAACTTGTAAATAATTACTTCAACATATAAATCATATAAAATATAAATCTTTTCTTGAAACAATTCTGTCTTTATAGATTTATGAAAATAAAATATTTTATGTAAAAGATAATAATATAATCTTTCTAAATTTATATTATTATTTGATTTAATTAAATTAAAATGAACTATTTTATAGTATATAATCTTTAATGGAAATTAAATGAAACGTTTCTTAATAGCTCCATCTATTTTGTCAGCTAATTTTGCTAAATTAGGAGAAGATGTTACTAATGTTGTATCTGCTGGCGCAGATATTTTACATTTTGATGTTATGGACAATCATTATGTTCCTAATTTGAGCGTAGGATCTATGGTGTTACGGTCATTACGTAGTTATGGAGTTAGTATCCCTATTGATGTGCATTTAATGGCAAAACCAATAGATCGATTAATTTCAGATTTCGCTGCTGTTGGAGCAAATTATATTAGTTTTCATCCAGAAGCAACAGAACATATTGATCGATCATTACAATTGATTAAAGAATACGGATGTAAAGCGGGATTAGTTTTTAACCCTAGCACTACTCTTAATTATTTGGAATACGTAATGGATAAAATTGACCTAATTGTATTAATGTCAGTAAATCCGGGTTTTAGCGGACAATTGTTTATTCCCATGATTTTAAATAAAATACGTCAAACACGTAAATTAATAGACAATACCAACTATAATATTGATTTAGCAGTGGATGGAGGTATTAATATAAAAAACATACATTCAATTTTAAAAGCTGGTGCAACCACGTTTATTATAGGATCAGCTATCTTTGGATCTGAAAATTATTACGAGGTTATACATAATTTTCGATCTGTTTTATCAAATTAATAACGAAAGATATTTAGTATTTTATTTTTAAATAAATAATTAAAGGAATATAATTTATAATTACCATAATTATTTTATTTGAAACAAATGTTATTTAACATATCATTTTTTTTATAAAATAATGTTATTTATAGGTTATATAACTTATAACATACAAACTATATGTTTTTGCTGTGTAAACTTTAAAAGTAATAACATTTTAATTTTTTATTATAAACACTATGGAATATATCTGTATGAATAAACCAATTTTATTTAGCGGAGCGCAGCCATCAGGTGAACTTACTATTGGTAATTATATCGGAGCGATACGTCAGTGGGTTAAAATGCAACAAGATTATCAATGTATATATTGTATAGTAGATTTACATGCAATTGCAAATCAAAATAATTTACATCGATTATATGAAACATCATTAGATACATTAGCTTTATATTTAGCATGTGGTATTGATCCTAATAATAGTACAATATTTATTCAGTCCCATGTTCCAGAGCATAGTCAATTAAATTGGTTATTAAATTGTTATACGTATTTTGGAGAGCTAAATCGTATGACTCAATTCAAAGAAAAATTAATACAACAAAAGGAAAATGTTAATATCGGGTTATTCAACTATCCAGTACTAATGGCATCAGATATTTTGTTATATCAAACTAATTTAGTTCCGGTAGGTTCTGATCAGAAACAACATTTAGAATTAACACGTAACATTGCTGAACGTTTTAATCATACATACGGAACAATTTTCGTTGTTCCAGAAGTATTTATTCCTACATGTGGTTCTCGTATTATGTCCTTGTTAGAACCAAATAAAAAAATGTCTAAATCAGATCGTAGATCTGGTAATATGATTACTCTTTTGGATGATATTAATATGGTATCAAAAAAAATTAAACGTGCTGTTACCGATACCGATCAACCTCCAAGAATTAAATACGATCCTATTAACAAACCAGGTATTTCTAATTTGTTAGAGATTCTTTCCGGAATAAGTGATCAACCTATTACGTATTTAGAAGAAATTTTTAAAGAAAAAACATATTTCCAGTTAAAAAATGAAATTATTAAATCAATATCATCGGTGTTGATAAAATTTCAAAATCGTTATTATACTGAACGTTCTAATGAAGATAAATTACGTTATATATTGTGTGTAGGAGCAAAAAAAGCGCAAAAAAAAGCTAATGTCACTTTAAAAAAAGTACATAAAGCAATGGGATTGAGTAATTAATTAAAAATAATTAATTTTTAATTTCATTAAATATAATAATATATATGTATAGTAGGCACATAAGTAAAAATAAAATATTATTTAAATTTAAAAAACGCATATGTAATAATGACAGTATTTTCATAGGATATTAATTATTAAATTAATTACACTTATTACAGCATAATAAATTAATCATCCGCACTAATTTATGATTTTAAATACATAAAAAATGTAACGTGTAAATTACAACTGTGTTTAATTGATATTATTTATATGTAAAATAAGTTGTATTTTTATATTTTTATGTTCTTTCCGTGAATACCATTGATTATTAATCAGATTAATCTGAAACTATGTTCTACAAAAATTTTAAGTGCATGATAAAATTAATCTAACTACAATGAACAAAATTCTTATTATTGATAATTATGATTCTTTCACTTGGAATCTTTATCAATACTTTAGAGAGATGGGTGGTGTCGTGGAAGTTAGAAGAAACGATGCTTTAAATATTATAGATATTGAGCAATTATCTCCTGAACGTTTAGTAATTTCCCCTGGACCTGGTACACCAGACAATGCAGGTATTTCTTTAGATGCAATCTATTATTTTCATAAAAGAATACCTATTCTTGGGGTATGCCTTGGACATCAAGCTATAGCTCAGTTTTTCGGAGCTAAGTTAAAATATGCACAAAAAGTCATGCACGGTAAAATTTCTCTGATCCATCACAACGGAAGCGGAATATTTACTGAAGTAACACAACCTTTAAATGTAGTTCGGTATCATTCTTTAGTAATAGATTCAAACACTATGCCATCATGTTTAGAAATCACTGCATGGAGCACATGCAGTGATAAATATACCGAAATCATGGGTATTCGTCATCGTAACCTGCTTGTAGAGGGCGTGCAATTTCATCCAGAAAGTATATTAAGTGAACAAGGACATCAAATTCTAGGCAATTTTATGAAGTATTAACTTAAAATTTATCAAATCTGTTGCAGTTCTAACACTTAAAAGTGATTATTTCTTATTTCTGGTAATTATTAAATTGTGATTTTAATACTCCAAAAAATATATTCAGGGATGCATCTTAATGGCTGAATGATTATTTTATACATTCATCTTATTTTAAAAAATAAAATGAACGTATAACTCAAATGTTAAAATTTAGTGTAATTCACTTACATGAAATATGTAGAATTTTTCTTCATTTTAAATTGAATTTAATTATGTATTTTTGAATATTTTTTATAATTAGTTTATTTATAAAATTTAAAATTAGTTATACATTCCTTTATTATATAACAAATATAAAACTAAATTATTGTGCCTAATGTAGGGATAACAGTAATTTTACTGGTAATATTAAATATTTTAAAATATATAAATTTATAGGTGCATTGATCTTGAAATATATTTTATGTTCATAAAAACTTAGAACTCAATTTTCAGGAACTACACTGATTACAGAAATTATATAAAATATAATATCTAAATTAAAAACTGTAAACAGTCAAATTACAAATTCTTTAATTCTTAATAATATGATCGTACCGTTCAATACTTAATTATAAACTGATTCTAAAGTAATATGCGATTTTTAATTTCAAAATACCCCAAAATACAATTAAATGATCAAAATTAAAACATTTCTAGCGTTTCCTCATGCGTATAACAATACCTTACATTAATAATTTTTTATTAATGTGTATTTTTAAAAATTTCAACTTCAAAATTATAAAACATATAAATTATATGCATTTATTCATATGTCAATATCATATATTGATATGATCAAATCTCAAAAATCTTTCAATGTTTTCATTGATTCCCATCATAAACTAAGAATTTTTAATAAATCTAAATTTATTAAAATCACCGATGTGAGATGCTTATATCAATTTATAGAATCTATTACATAAACATTTATGTGTTTAGGCATATATATATATTTATGATAAATGTATATACTCAAAAAATTAATGGTTATATAGGATAACGTAATCATATGTAATAAAAAGTTATCTTATAAAAAGGTGTAAAATATGAAAACATTTTTTGTTAAATTCATTTTATTCATTTCTATTATTTCTCTTGCTCTTACCGGTATTATCTGTTAAAATAGTAGGATTGAAGAAGGGGAAATGTTGAAAACAATTTATGCTAAGGTTTTCGAGTTTTATAATTGAAATGCATTTTGATTTTATGCATTTCAATTATATTGTCTAAAAATTAGATTAATCGGGAGTTTATGATATCATAAAAAGTTTATAGAAATATAATTTATTAAAAATTTATTATTGCTATAATAAATAATAATTGTTGTATGACGTAGAAAAATAAAAAGGTTTAAACATAATATAATATTTGATTATTAACTCCTATTTTAAAAAATAGGATACAACATTATAATAAAATATTATATGTATATTCCGATATAATACGGTAAAAGTTAATGGTGTTGTGCTTTTCAAAAAATCGTTTTTTATTTGCAGCAAATAATGAAAATTTATTAAAATACTTATTTTATTGAGAATTCATTTAAAATGAAAAATGTATTAAATTGTTTTTAATTAAAAAGGTGTGCGTTTTTACTTCGAGCTTAGTAGATAAATATACCGCTTCTGTTATAATTTTATTGACCTTGCAATTTAATAATAACAAGATCGTTGTCTGTTATTAAAGTTGAGAGATAACAACAAATAGTATATATGTTTTTATATGGTCTTATCAGAAAAATGGAGATTTTAATAATGACAACAGTCAATCAACTTGTTCGTAATGCACGTCCAACAAAAACTTTTAAAAGTAATGTACCCGCTTTAGGGGCCTGCCCACAAAAAAGAGGAGTGTGCGTGCGTGTATACACTACTACTCCAAAAAAACCAAATTCTGCATTACGAAAAGTATGCCGTGTTCGTTTAACTAATGGATTGGAAGTGACTTCTTATATCGGTGGGGAAGGTCATAATTTACAGGAGCATGCTTCAATTCTGATTCGAGGGGGACGGGTTAAAGATCTTCCAGGTGTTCGGTATCATGTTGTTCGTGGTGCTCTCGATTGCGCAGGTGTGCATTCACGTAAGAAAAGTCGTTCCAAATATGGAACAAAACAACCAAAATCATAGCCCAAAAATATCAGGTTTCTTTTTTATTTTTTAATTTAAAGTAAATTTTAGAAAAGACAATCAAGGTTCAGGTAGTTGAAATGTAATAATTTTTTATTTATGATTTTCCTTTGAAAGAAAATGTCTATTAGTCAAATAGGAATTATAATTAATGCCACGCCGTCGCATCGTTACGAAACGCAATATTCTTCCAGATCCAAGATTTGGATCTGATCTTTTGGCAAAGTTTATCAATATATTGATGTTAAATGGGAAAAAATCTACTGCAGAGTCAATAGTGTACTCTGCCTTAGATAGTTTATTCAGACGATCTAATAAAAATTGTTTAGAAGCATTCGAAATAGCTTTAAATAATGTGCGCCCAGTTGTAGAAGTAAAATCTAGACGGGTTGGCGGCTCTACTTATCAGGTACCAGTAGAAGTTCGTCTCGTACGTAGAAATACTTTAGCGATGCGGTGGATTATTGAAGCTGCGCGTAAAAGAAATGATAAATCTATGGAATTACGTTTAGCGAGTGAACTTTTAGATGCTATAGAGGGTAAAGGACACGCTGTTAAAAAACGTGAAGAAATACATCGTATCGCAGAATCTAATAAAGCTTTTGCCCATTATCGTTGGTAATAAAATTTTTTGAATGAACATCATCTGATTTTTTCAAACATATTTAGGTGTTGCTTAAAATAATAATCTATCAAATACAGCAACATTTTTCGTTAAATTATAAAAATATTATTGAGGATATTAATGGCTCGTGTAACACCGATCGTACGGTACCGTAACATTGGTATAAGCGCACATATTGACGCTGGAAAAACTACTACCACTGAACGAATTTTGTTTTATACAGGTGTAAATCATAAAATTGGAGAAGTTCATACTGGTTCTGCAACTATGGATTGGATGGAGCAAGAACAAGAACGGGGCATCACAATTACTTCTGCAGCTACTACCTGTTTTTGGTCAGGAATGGCCAATCAATTTGATTCACACCGTATTAATATTATAGATACTCCTGGACATGTAGATTTCACTATTGAAGTAGAACGCTCTATGCGCATACTTGACGGGGTAGTAATGGTCTATTGTGCTGTAGGAGGCGTACAACCTCAATCTGAGACAGTATGGCGCCAAGCAAATAAGTATAAAGTACCACGTATTGCATTTATAAATAAAATGGATCGAGTAGGCGCAGATTATCTACGAGTTGTAGAACAGTTAAAAACTAGATTATTTGCTAATCCTGTACCTATTCAATTAGCTGTAGGCTCAGAAGATAAATTTACCGGAATTATTGATTTGATCAAAATGAAAGCTATTCACTGGAACGAATTAGATCAAGGCGTTACTTTTAGTTATAGTGAAATACCTGACAATTTAACAGATTTGTCAGGTATTTGGCGCAAGCATTTAATAGAGTCTGCTGTTGAGGTATCTGAAGAATTAATGGATAAATATTTATCTAATAGTGATCAGTTGACAGAACAAGAAATTAAACAAGCGTTACGTCAAAGAGTATTAAGTAATGAAATAGTATTGGTAACGTGTGGATCTGCTTTTAAAAATAAAGGGGTACAAGCAATGTTGGATGCTGTTGTGGAGTATTTACCATCTCCAAGTGACGTGACATCCATCACAGGTGTGCTGAAAGATGGATCTACGCGAGTTAATCGTCATGCTAACGACCACGAGCCATTTTCAGCGTTAGCATTTAAAATAGCTACTGATCCATTTGTAGGAAACTTAACTTTTTTTCGAGTTTATTCAGGCGTCGTAAGCTCCGGAGATAGCGTTTTAAATCCTATAAAAGAAAAACGTGAGCGATTCGGTCGAATAGTGCAAATGCATGCAAATAAACGAGAAGAAATAAAATCTGTTCATGCGGGTGATATTGCTGCAGCTATTGGTTTAAAAGATGTTGATACTGGAGATACTTTATGCGCCCCATCTTCCCCAATTATATTAGAACGTATGGAATTTCCAGAACCCGTGATTTCTGTGATGGTTGAAGCTAAAACTAAATCAGATCAAGAAAAAATGGGTTTTGCTTTAAATCGTCTAGCTCAAGAAGATCCATCATTTCGTGTATGGATTGATAAAGACTCTGGACAAACTATCATTGCTGGAATGGGTGAATTGCATTTAGAAATTCTTGTAGAACGTATGAGAAGAGAATTCAATGTTGAAGCTAATGTAGGTAAACCTCAAGTTGCTTATCGCGAAACTATTCGTACTAGCGTAAAACAAGAGGGTAAATTTATTCGTCAATCAGGGGGCCGAGGTCAATTTGGACACGTTTGGTTACGCATTGAACCTATGCCTGCACGTGAAGAAGGTTATAAATTTTTAAATGAAATTGTAGGAGGAGCTGTACCCAAGGAATATATACCTGCTGTAGATAAAGGTGTACGGGAACAAATAAGTAATGGTATTCTTGCTGGATATCCAATTGTAGATGTTTGTGTAACTATTTTTGATGGCTCCTATCACGAGGTTGATTCTTCAGAAATAGCATTTAAAATAGCAGGATCTATAGCATTTAAAGAAGGATTCATGAAAGCTCATCCTGTATTATTAGAACCTATTATGAATGTAGAAATTGAAACACCTGAAGATTATATGGGAGATGTTATTGCAGATTTAAATCGTCGAAGAGGTATAATCAGTGGATTAGAAAATTCTACAATTAGTGGAAAGATAATTTGTGCTCAAGTTCCTTTATCTGAAATGTTTGGTTATGCTACTGGTTTACGTTCACAAACTCAAGGACGCGCTTCTTATTCTATGGAGTTTTTAAAATATAACGAAGTACCTAATAGTATAGCGCAAATTATCATAAATTCTCGTCAAATTAAGCAATAATAGGTAATATTTAGGTTCAATTATTTTTGAAAAACCATAAAAAGACCTAAGGAGTTTAAAGGTGTCCAAAGAAAAATTTAAACGTATAAAGCCACATATTAATGTAGGCACTATTGGCCATGTAGATCACGGAAAAACTACTTTAACTGCCGCTATAACCACTGTTTTATCCAAAAAATATGGTGGTTACGCACGTGCTTTTGATCAAATTGACAATGCTCCAGAAGAAAAAGCACGAGGTATTACTATAAATACTTCTCATGTTGAATACGATACTGCATATCGGCATTATGCGCATGTTGACTGTCCTGGACATGCCGATTATATAAAAAACATGATAACTGGAGCTGCGCAAATGGATGGTGCAATTTTAGTAGTAGCCGCTACTGATGGGCCGATGCCGCAAACCCGTGAACATATTTTATTAGCTAGACAAGTAGGAGTACCCCACATCATTGTATTCATGAATAAATGCGACATGGTAAATGATGAAGAATTATTAGAATTGGTTGAAATGGAAATGCGAGAATTACTATCTCAATACGATTTTCCAGGAGACAATACGCCAATTATTCGCGGATCTGCTTTAAAAGCATTAGAAAATGATGAAATATGGTCTAATAAAATTTTAGAATTATCGGATGCACTGGATAATTATATCCCAGAACCTAAACGTGTTGTAGATCAACCGTTTTTACTACCCATTGAAGATGTATTTTCTATTTCTGGACGAGGTACGGTTGTAACAGGTCGTATTGAACGTGGTGTTATCAGAGTAGGAGAAGAAATAGAAATTGTTGGTATAAAAGATACAATAAAAACCACATGTACCGGAGTAGAAATGTTTAGAAAATTATTAGACGAAGGACGTGCTGGAGAAAATGTTGGTGTTTTATTACGGGGCACTAAACGAGATGAAGTAGAGCGTGGTCAAGTATTATCGAAACCTGGGTATATCAAGCCACATTCTCATTTTGAATCAGAAGTGTACATTTTAAATAAAGATGAAGGAGGAAGGCATACTCCTTTTTTCAAAGGGTATCGTCCTCAATTTTATTTTCGCACTACAGATATCACTGGCACCATTGAATTACCAGAAGGAGCGGATATGGTGATGCCTGGCGATAATATTAGAATGATCGTTCATTTAATTGCCCCAATAGCTATGGATGACGGTCTTAGATTTGCTATTAGAGAGGGGGGTCGTACTATAGGCGCTGGTATTGTATCTAAAATTATATCCTAATTACATAAATCAATAGATATAATTTTTTAATCATATGATAGGGATGTAAAGAATGAAAGTAAAAAAAAAATGTATGTATTAGAAATAATTAAATGGATTAGCATTATAGGATTGATCGCAACATCAATTGTTGGAAATTATTTATGTCGCAATTATAGCGCTTTAGCGAGAAGTATGGTAATTCTCATTATTGTGGCTACTGCTATGTACATTGCGTCAACTACTAAAATAGGAAAACTAATAATTATATTTGGAAACGAATCACGTACTGAGTGCCGAAAAGTAGTGTGGCCTACTTATCAAGATGGACTCAACACTACTTTAATAGTGACAGGAGTAACAATAATTATGTCGTTATTATTATGGGGATTAGATACTATTTTAGTTCATGTGATATCATTTGGGCTAAGGTTGTAATATGACTGTCACATCAAAGAAACGTTGGTATGTTATTCAAGCATTTTCTGGATTTGAAAATCGTGTAGCTCATTCTTTGCGTGAGCATATTAAACTGCACAATATGGATACGATGTTCGGTGAAATCATGGTCCCAACAGAAGAAGTAGTCGAAATGCGAGCTGGACAACGCAGAAAAAGCGAGCGTAAATTTTTTCCTGGTTATGTATTGGTGCAGATGATCATGAATGATTCTAGTTGGCATTTAGTAAAAAGTGTTCCACGTGTTATGGGTTTTGTTGGAGGAACATGCGATAAACCTGCTCCTATTGGGGATAAAGAGGTTAATGATATTATGCATCGGTTGCAACAAATAGGTGATAAACCTCGTCCTAAAACATTATTTGAACCTGGTGAGCTTATTCGAGTCAGTGATGGACCTTTTTCTGACTTTAATGCTGTAGTAGAAGAAGTAGATTATGAAAAAAATCGTCTAAAAGTATCAGTTTCTATTTTTGGGCGAGCCACTCCGGTAGAATTAGATTTTTCACAAGTTGAAAAATCTTAATGTAAAATTAATATATAAAAATATATATTTAACTGGCACGGAAAAAGGTAATCATTATTTTGTAGTTATTGTTAGCGTGAACCAATAAAAATAAATACCAGAAATATTATTAGCTAGGACAATGAATATGGTAATAAAAAAAATAAAAGCGTATATTAAACTTCAAATTTCTGCTGGAGCTGCTAATCCCAGTCCTCCCATTGGACCTGCTTTGGGACAACAGGGTGTTAATATCATAGAATTTTGTAAAGCATTTAATGAAAATACCGCGCAACTTGAAACAGGATTACCCATCCCGGTTGTCATCACTGTTTATAGTGATCGTTCTTTTTCATTTATTACTAAAACTCCTCCTGCTTCAATATTATTGAAAAAAGCAGCAAATATTCAATCTGGATCTGAAAAACCAAATATAATAAATGTTGGTAAAATATCGAGCGCTCAAATTTATGAGATCGCAAAAATTAAAGCTGTTGATATGACAGGAGCTAATATAGAATCAATATCACGTTCTATTATAGGTACAGCTCGTTCTATAGGACTTAAAGTGGAAGATTAATTGATATGACGGGTAAATTAAGCAAAAGAATGCGTATGATGCGAGATTGTGCAGATACATCTATACAATATCCCGTATTAGATGGATTAGAATTATTAAAAAAAATGGCAAGAGTTAAATTTGTTGAAAGTGTTGATACCGCTATTAATTTAGGTATTGATGCGCGTAAATCCGATCAAAATATACGTAATAATGTGATTCTACCGCATGGTATTGGTCGTGATATTCATGTTGCTGTTTTTACTCAAGGTGACAATATAGTGTTAGCTAAAAATGCGGGAGCTGATTTGGTTGGATTAGAAGATTTATATGATCAAATAAAAAATAAGAATTATCGACCAGATGTGGTGATTGCATCCCCTGATGTTATGAATGTAGTAAGTAAATTAGGTCCTATTTTGGGGCCAAGAGGATTAATGCCTAATCTTAAAATGGGTACTGTATCTCATGATATAGCAGAATCAGTGAAAAATGTTAAATCAGGGCAAATACGTTATAAAAATGATAAGAGCGGTATTATTCATGCTACTATTGGAAAAATTAATTTTGACCTTATACAACTTAAAGAAAATTTAGAAGCATTAATAGTATCTTTAAAACAAGCTAAACCGATTCTATATAAAGGAACATACATTAAAAAAGTAACTATTTCCACTACTATGGGTAGATCTATATCTATTGATCGAAATAGTTTATGTGTTGTAATTAATTAATATTGATTATTTTTATTAATAAGATTCTTTACATGATCTTCAAATTGATCTAAAATCCTCTTGGAGTGGTGTGTTACTTGTATTTATATAAATTGCATATTGAGATACATTTGTGATTTTTGAGTAAAATAACAATAATAACGCATTCATACACATGAATGCAGTTGTTAACTATAACAAATTTAGATTAATTTATGTGTGTTGTCTGTATAATATGAATACAGGCGATTAAAATTAATTGAAGTTTTTTAATTTAACATGAATAAATTGGTTTATGATCATGCATAGAAGTTTATAATTGGTGCATTCGTGTATCAATATATATTGGGTTATAGCGCGGTGTTATTAATGGCATTAAACCTTCAAAAAAAAGAAGAGATTATCTGTAAAATTCATGAAACAGCTACGAGAGCTGTGTCTGTTGTGGTAGCAACTTTAGACGGTATTGCTGTTAATGAAGTAACCAAATTGAGAAAGGAAGCACGTGATATTGGTGTATGCGTACATGTCATTCGTAATACACTCATGCGAAAAGTAATCGAAAACACACCTTTAGCGTGTTTACGAGAAATTTTAACAGGACAAAATATTGTTGCATTTTCTATGAATCAACCCCGTGATTCCGCGCGAATTTTTGTAAAATTTACTAAAAATCATGAGCATTTTAAAATAAAAGGTGCAGTTTTTGAAGGAAAATTTATTCCCGCGTCTAAAATAAATCTCTTGTCTGATTTACCTAATCATAAAGAAGCTATTTTTAGATTAATAACGATTATGAAAACAAGTAGCATAGGAAGTTTAATACACATTTTACATATATTATCTAATCAAAAACAATAAATTATAGTTTAGTAAAAATGTTGTATTTATTTTGAATAAACAGTAATTTGATTATGTAATATTTTTTAATATTTTATATTTTTGGGAATTTTTATGTCTCTTACAAAAGAACAAATTTTAGATGCTATTTCCAATATGTCTGTTATGGATATAGTTCGGTTAACTTCTATGATGGAAGAAAAATTTGGGGTCTCCACTGCTTCGCTGACTACTGTTGAACCTGATACATCAGAGGCAATCGTAGAAGAGCAAACTGAATTTAATGTTTTTTTAACTGCTATTGGTAATAACAAAATTCCTGTCATTAAAACTGTGCGCAGTATCACTGGTTTAGGGTTAAAAGAAGCTAAAGAATTAGTGGAATCTGCTCCTGTCATTTTGAAAGAATCAATAAACAAAGATGACGCTGAAACCTTAAAAAAAACTCTAGAAACAGTAGGCGCATCTGTCGAAATTAAATAAAGATGAATCAAATAATTTATTATTGATTCGTTGGCTGTAGGATTTTATACCATTTGTATGGAAGTGATATTGAATATTTAACAAGTAATAGAATTATGGTACTTCTAAATTCTATATGCATTTAAAAAATAAAAGCACATAAATACTGTATGTGTCTAAATCTAAAATAGATATAGAAATGTATAGCTATATTATATAGCAGCTAACTTATTTCTTTGAAAAAACAATCGCCCATATTAACTATCGAGGAACTTTATGGTGTATTCTTATACTGAAAAGAAACGTATTCGTAAAGATTTTGGAAAACGCCCTCAGGTTTTGGATATTCCATATCTTCTTTCTATTCAGATTGATTCTTTTCAAAAATTTATTAAACAAGATCCAGAGGAACCATGTGGACTGGAAGCAGCTTTTAGATCTGTTTTTCCAATTAAAAGTTATAATGGCAACGCTGAATTACAATACATCAAATATCAATTAGGAGAACCAACGTTTGATGTGAAAGAATGTCAGACACGTGGTGCTACCTTTTCTGCGCCGTTACGTGTACGCCTATGTTTAATTATTTATGAACGAGAAGGATTAAATAACATAATAAAAAATACCAAAGAACAAGAAGTATATATGGGTGAAATTCCTCTCATGACTAATAACGGTACTTTTATTATCAATGGTATTGAACGGGTTATTGTATCTCAATTACATAGAAGTCCCGGTGTGTTTTTTGATAGCGATAAAGGTAAAACACATTCATCCGGAAAAGTATTATATAATGCACGTATTATTCCATATCGTGGGTCTTGGTTAGATTTTGAATTCGATTTAAAAGATAATTTATTTGTTCGAATTGATCGGCGACGTAAGTTACCAGTAACAGTAATATTGCGTGCTTTAAATTATACTACCGATCAAATTTTAAATATATTCTTTAACAAAGTAATATACGAAATTCAGAATAATACATTATATATGCATTTAATCCCTGAAAGATTACGCGGTGAAACAGCATCTTTTGATATTGCTGTTAATGGTGTTATATATGTAAAAAAAGGACGTCGTATTGCAGCTAAACACATTCGTCAATTAAAAAAGGATAAAATTTCAAAAATTGAAGTACCCATGGATTATATAATTGGTAAAGTTGTTATAAAAGACTATTTCGATAAGAACACGAATATACCTATTGTTACAGCTAATACAGAAATATCTTCTGACATCTTGCATAACTTAATTCGATCAGGATATGAATCCATAGAAACATTATTCAGCAATGATTTAGATTACGGTAATTACATCTCTGAAACTTTGCGTATTGATGCAACTACAAATAAATTTGACGCATTAGTAGAAATTTATCGTGTAATGCGTCCAGGGGAACCTCCTACTAAAGAAGCTGCCGAATATTTATTTGAAAATTTATTTTTTTCAGAAGAGCGTTATGACTTGTCTTCTGTAGGAAGAATGAAATTCAATCGGTCATTACAACGAGTACAAATAGAAGATTTAGGAACATTAAAAAAGGATGATATTGTTGATGTAATAAAAAAATTGATTGATATTAGAAACGGTAAAGGCGAAGTAGATGATATCGATCATTTGGGGAATCGACGTATTCGTTCTGTAGGTGAAATGGCAGAAAATCAATTTAGAATTGGATTAGTTAGAGTAGAACGCGCGGTAAAAGAACGCTTATCTTTAGGTGATTTAGATGTGTTAACTCCTCAAGACTTGATTAATGCTAAACCAATTTCAGCTGCAGTAAGAGAATTTTTTACTTCTAGCCAATTATCTCAGTTTATGGATCAAAATAATCCATTATCAGAAATTACTCATAAACGTCGCATATCTGCTTTAGGACCAGGAGGGCTAACTCGAGAACGTGCGGGATTTGAAGTACGTGATGTCCATCCTACACATTATGGTAGAGTCTGCCCAATCGAAACTCCAGAAGGACCAAATATAGGTTTAATTAATTCATTATCTGTATATGCTCGAGCTAATAAGTATGGATTTTTAGAAACTCCATACCGAAAAGTCCAAAATGGCGTTGTTAGTAATGACATTCATTACTTATCTGCAATTGAAGAGGGTGATTTCGTTATTGCTCAAGCAAATACAAACTTAAATTCAATAGGTGAATTTATTGACGATCTGGTAACTTGCAGAAATAAAGGTGAATCTGGTCTTTTTAAAAAAGACCAAGTTGATTACATGGATGTATCTACACAACAAATAGTTTCAGTCGCTGCTTCATTAATCCCTTTTCTTGAGCACGATGATGCTAATCGTGCTCTTATGGGCGCAAACATGCAACGCCAAGCCGTTCCTGTTTTATGTAGTGAAAAACCATTAGTAGGCACTGGAATGGAGCGCGCAGTAGCTATAGATTCTGGTGTTACCGTAGTAGCTAAACGCGGCGGCGTCATTAAATATGTAGATGCATCACGTATTGTAATACATGTTAACAAGAATGAAACGCATACTGAAGAATCAGGAATTGATATCTATCAATTAACAAAATATATTCGATCCAACCAAAATACTTGCATTAATCAACGTCCTTGCGTGTCTTTAGGAGAATTAGTAGAACATGGAGATGTTATAGCAGATGGTCCATCTACTGATTTAGGAGAATTAGCTTTAGGTCAAAATATGCGAATTGCATTTATGCCTTGGAATGGATATAATTTTGAAGATTCGATGTTGGTCTCGGAACGTGTAGTGCAAGAAGATAAATTTACAAGTATACATATTCAAGAGTTAACTTGTGTATCTCGTGATACTAAATTAGGGCCTGAAGAAATCACGGCTGATATTCCAAATGTAGGAGAGACAGCTTTATCTAAATTAGATGAATCTGGAATTATCTATATCGGCGCAGAAGTAATAGGAGGAGATATCCTCGTCGGGAAAGTTACACCCAAAGGAGAAACTCAATTAACACCAGAAGAGAAATTATTGCGTGCTATTTTTGGTGAAAAAGCATCCGATGTAAAAGATTCATCTTTACGTGTTCCCAACGGGGTTTGTGGTACTGTAATTGATGTACAAATATTTACTAGAGATGGTATTAATAAAGATAAACGTTCATTAATAATTGAATCCGAGAAATTAAAACAGGTTAAGAAAGATTTAAGTGAAGAATTACAAATTTTTGAATCAGCTTTATTTGATCGTGTCTGCGATGTATTAATGACCAGTGGAATTGATAAAAAGAAATTGTTTGAAACTAGCCGCAATGCTTGGTTAGATTTGGTGTTATCAGATCCAGAAAAACAATATCAATTATCTCAATTAACTAAACAATATTTTGATTTAAAACGCATGTTTGAAAAAAAATTAGAAATTCAACATCGTAAAATCACTCAAGGAGATGAATTAGCTCCCGGTATTTTAAAAATAGTTAAAGTATATTTAGCTGTAAAACGTCAGATACAACCTGGCGACAAAATGGCAGGAAGACATGGAAATAAAGGAGTAATCTCTAAAATTAACCCCATTGAAGATATGCCATATGATCAACATGGAATACCGGTAGATATCGTACTCAATCCTCTTGGAGTACCATCTCGAATGAATATTGGTCAAATTTTAGAAACACATCTTGGTATGGCGGCAAAAGGTATCGGAGATAAAATAAACTTTATGTTGCAACAACATAAAGAAGCAAATCAATTAAGAAGATTTATGCAGCAAGCGTATAATTTAGGAGAAGGATCGCGTCAACACATCAATCTTAATTCATTTTCAGATATAGAAATATTAAAATTAGCTAAAAATTTAAAAAAAGGAATGCCTATTGCTACTCCGGTATTCGATGGGGCTACAGAAAAAGAAATTAAAGATCTTTTAAAATTATCCGGATTACCTAGTTCTGGTCAGATTACATTATTTGATGGGTGCACAGGAGAAGCATTCGAGAGACAAGTTACTGTGGGCTATATGTACATGTTAAAACTAAATCATTTGGTAGACGATAAAATGCATGCACGTTCTACTGGTTCTTATAGTTTAGTAACCCAACAACCACTGGGTGGGAAAGCTCAGTTTGGAGGTCAACGTTTTGGAGAAATGGAAGTATGGGCATTAGAAGCTTATGGAGCATCATATACTTTACAAGAAATGTTAACTGTAAAATCAGATGATGTAAATGGACGTACTAAAATGTATAAAAATATTGTTGATGGCAATCATATGATGGAACCGGGAATGCCTGAGTCTTTTAATGTTTTATTAAAAGAAATTCGTTCTTTAGCAATTAATATTGAACTAGAAGATTAATATTTTTAATTAATCTCTATATAGACATATTTTATAAAGCATATAGTGCTTATGTGTTCAAAGGTATAACTTTAATAAAGGCTCATCTGTGAAAGATTTACTTAGATTTTTTAAGATACAACATACTCAAATAGAAGAATTTAATGCAATCAAAATTGCACTTGCTTCTCCAGATATGATTAGATCCTGGTCTTTTGGTGAAGTAAAAAAACCAGAGACTATTAATTACCGTACTTTTAAACCTGAACGAGATGGTTTATTTTGTGCACGCATTTTTGGGCCTATTAAAGATTATGAGTGCTTATGCGGAAAATATAAGCGTCTAAAACATCGCGGGGTAGTTTGTGAAAAATGTGGAGTAGAAGTAACACAAAGCAAAGTACGACGTGAACGCATGGGACATATCGAATTGGCTTCTCCTACTGCTCATATTTGGTTTCTAAAATCATTACCCTCGCGTATTGGTTTGTTATTAGATATGCCATTACGTGATATAGAACGCGTTCTATATTTCGAATCCTATGTAGTAGTTGAAAGCGGCATGACTAGTCTCGAATGTCGTCAGGTCTTAACTGAAGAAGAATATTTAGATGCATTAGAAGAGTTTGGAGATGAATTTGAAGCTAAAATGGGAGCTGAAGCCATTCAAATTTTATTGAGAAATACAAATTTAAAAAATGAATGTGAATACTTACGAGAAATATTAGAAGATAGTCATTCTGAAACTAAACGAAAAAAAATAACAAAACGTATCAAATTAATTGAAGCATTTATATATTCTGAAAATAAACCTGAATGGATGGTTTTAAATGTGTTGCCAGTACTACCTCCTGATTTAAGACCATTAGTTCCATTAGATGGGGGGCGTTTTGCTACTTCTGATTTAAATGATTTATACCGTCGTGTTATTAATAGAAACAATAGATTAAAACGATTATTAGATTTAGCTGCTCCAGAAATCATAGTACGTAATGAAAAAAGAATGTTACAAGAAGCAGTAGATGCATTGCTAGATAACGGACGTAGAGGACGTGCCATTACTGGTTCTAACAAACGTCCTTTGAAATCTTTAGCTGACATGATTAAAGGCAAACAAGGTAGATTTCGTCAGAATCTTTTAGGGAAACGTGTTGATTATTCCGGTCGCTCAGTAATCACTGTTGGACCCTACTTAAAATTACATCAATGTGGATTACCAAAAAAAATGGCTTTAGAATTATTTAAGCCATTTATTTATGGAAAATTAGAATTGCAAGGTTTTGCTAGTACTATTAAAGCGGCTAAAAAAATGGTAGATCGAGAAGAAGCTGTAGTATGGGATATTCTCGATAACGTAATTCGAGAGCATCCAGTAATGTTAAATCGTGCTCCTACATTACATAGGTTAGGAATTCAAGCTTTTGAACCAGTATTAATAGAAGGAAAAGCTATTCAATTACATCCATTAGTCTGTGCTGCCTATAACGCGGATTTTGACGGTGATCAAATGGCAGTACACGTTCCATTAACACTAGAAGCTCAATTAGAAGCTAGAGCTTTAATGATGTCTACTAATAATATTTTATCTCCTGCTAATGGAGAACCTATTATTGTTCCATCACAGGACGTAGTGTTAGGTTTGTATTATATGACTCGTGAACGTTCAAATGCTAAAGGTGAAGGAATGGTATTAACTGGCCCAAAAGAAGCAGAATGTCTTTATCGTTTAGGCTTAGCTGATCTACATGCTCGTATTAAGATACGTATTACCGAATATGAATATGATAAAAACGGAGAATGGTCAAAAAAAACAAATCTTGTCAATAGTACAATAGGACGCTCTATATTGTGGATGATTGTTCCTAAAGGATTACCATTTATATTGGTCAATCAAGTATTAGGCAAGAAAGCTATATCCACAATGTTAAATAATTGTTATCGTTTGCTAGGCATGAAAGCTACTGTTATCTTAGCTGATCAAATTATGTATACTGGGTTTGCATATGCTGCTCGTTCTGGAGCTTCTGTTGGTATTGATGACATGATGATTCCTTCGAAAAAAGCGGATATAATCGATGAAGCGGAATCTGAAGTGGTAGAAATACAAGAACAATTTCAAACTGGATTGGTGACAGCAGGAGAACGTTATAACAAGGTTATTGATATTTGGGCTGCGGCTAATGAACGTGTTGCACAAGCAATGATGGATAATTTAGCTACTGAGACTGTGATGAATCGTAATGGACAACTAGAAAATCAAGCTTCATTTAATAATATTTTTATGATGGCAGATTCTGGGGCTCGCGGATCAGCGGCACAAATTCGTCAACTTGCCGGAATGCGTGGTTTAATGGCAAAACCGGATGGATCAATTATTGAAACACCTATCACTGCAAATTTTCGAGAAGGATTAAATGTATTACAGTATTTTATTTCTACGCATGGAGCACGTAAAGGATTAGCTGATACTGCTTTAAAAACAGCTAATTCTGGTTATTTAACTCGTCGTTTAGTAGATGTTGCTCAAGACTTAGTAATCACTCAAGACGATTGTGATACATTTTCTGGCATTGTAATGAGTCCTGTTATTGAAGGAGGAGATGTAAAAGAACCGCTACGAGAGCGTGTATTGGGTCGAGTTTTAGCAGAAGACATTCTAGAATCCAATGCGGATACAGATAGTAAAGTATTGATTGTACGCAATACTTTATTAGACGAGTATTGGTGTGATGTTTTAGATGAACATTCCATTGATACTGTCAAAGTGCGGTCTGTTGTGACTTGTGATACTGATTTTGGCGTTTGTTCAAAATGTTATGGTCGAGATTTAGCTCGAGGTCAAATTGTAAATAAAGGAGAAGCAATTGGCGTCATTGCTGCTCAATCTATCGGTGAGCCAGGCACTCAATTAACTATGCGGACCTTTCATATTGGGGGGGCCGCCTCCCGATCTGCTTTAGAATCGAGCATTCAAATTAAAAACACGGGTACTGTCTGTTTAAAAAACATCAAATCCGTAATAAATGGAGAAGGAAAATTAGTAGTCATCTCACGTAACACCGAGCTTAAAATTATTGATCAATTTTCTCGTACCAAAGAAAGCTATAAAGTACCGTATGGAGCTGTAATAACTAAAAAAAATGAAGAAAAAGTCATACATGGAGAAATAGTAGCTTATTGGGATCCACATACTATGCCAGTGATTGCTGAAGTAAGTGGATTTATCCAATTTATTGATTTGATAGATGGCCAGAGTATTGTTAAACAAACGGATGAATTAACGGGACTAACCTCTATTGTAGTATTAGATACCTCTGAACGTGTGAGTAGCGCTAAAGATTTAAGACCTACATTAAAAATAGTAGATATTAATGGTTACGATATCTTTATCCCAGGTACAGATGTGCCTGTTCAATATTTTCTGCCTGGTAGAAGTGTAGTTCAATTAGTTGATGGATCCAGAATTATTTGTGGAGATATATTAGCAAGATTACCACATGAAAGTAGTGGTACTAAAGATATTACCGGCGGCCTACCGCGCGTTGCTGACCTCTTTGAAGCACGTCGTCCAAAAGAATCGGCAATTTTAGCAGAAATTAGCGGGACCATTTCTTTTGGAAAAGAAACCAAAGGAAAACGTCGTTTAATGATATCTCCTATTGAAGACGGTGATGTATATGAAGAAATGATTCCCAAATGGCGTCATCTTAATGTTTTTGAAGGTGAATACGTAGATCGTGGAGATATCATTTCTGATGGACCGGAATCTCCACACGATATTCTGAGATTACGTGGAGTTCACGCTGTAACTCGTTACATTGTAAATGAAGTGCAAGATGTTTATCGATTACAAGGAGTAAAAATCAACGATAAACATATAGAAGTTATTGTGCGTCAAATGTTGCGTAAAGCCACTGTGATTCGATCAGGCAGTTCTGATTTTTTAGTAGGTGAACAGGTAGAATACTCACGTATTAAAATTGCTAATCGAAAATTAGAAAATGAAGGAAAAGTAAAGATCAGCTTTATACGTAATTTATTAGGCATCACTAAAGCTTCATTAGCAACAGAATCATTTATTTCTGCGGCATCTTTTCAAGAAACAACACGTGTATTGACAGAATCATCTGTGGCTGGAAAGCGAGATGAACTACGTGGTCTTAAAGAAAACGTCATTGTTGGTAGATTGATCCCTGCTGGAACTGGCTACTCTTATCATCAGGAGCGCGTACATCATCGTCATTTCAGTAATAAAAAAGAAACAGAAAAATCTGTAATAACAAATATTTCTTCCCAAATTACAGCAGATGAAGCATCGGCGAATTTAACTGAACTATTAAACGCAACTTCTCCTAAATAAATAAAATTTCAAAAATATTATAACAAATAAGGGTAAGAGCTATATTGTAAAATTATGTTATAGGAATAAATAATAATATTATTTGAGTTGATATTATTTAATTTATATTGTTATTTTTACATACATAGTTGGATTAGTTTATCAACTAAATATAGGTGTGCAATTTTTATTATTTTAACGATAAGCTTTTTATTCGATGTCAAATGAACAATTGACGATTATACTGCCCCATAACTTTTCTTATAAAGAATGCTATATATTATATATATAAACACTTGTTTATAAACAACCTAATCAAATCAACATTGTTGATTACACATGTTTATATTTTTTTATATAAAAAGTTAGCCCTTTTCTCAATTTTTATTGATAACATGAATCCTATTCAATATGTTTTAAAAAAAATTATTATCTGCAATTTTTAAATGGTAAAAAAATCTATTATTTTTTGATACACAATCACTTTTGTTATCAAAAAAAAATGTCTAAGACTCTCGTATGTTCTCAAGAAAAATACAATAATTTTTTAAACAATTAATGTCTAAAATGACGAATATGTGTGAAAATCATCGCAATACCGTGCCGATCCGCAGTTTTAATAATTTCTTGGTCTCGAATAGATCCTCCTGGTTGGATAATACATTTAATACCTATTTCAGATGCAATATGTACTATATCAGAAAAAGGAAAAAAAGCATCAGAAGCCATCACTGATCCTTTAGTATTCAATGTGCCCTGACGTTCACGTTCTTGGAAGGAAGTAGCTATTTTTGCCGCATACACTCGATTCATTTGGCCGGTTCCAATTCCGATAGTTTGACAATTTTTACCACAAACAATGGCATTAGATTTAACAAATTTAACCACTTTCCAACAGAATAATGCATCTTTCATTTCTTCTTTTGTTGGTTTCCGAATAGTAACTATCTCTAAATCTTCTAAATTTGTCATTACATCATAATCTTGTATTAATAATCCTCCATTAATTCGTTTGAAATCTATATCTGATGTTCGTGGGGTCCACATTCCACACCTCAATATTCGTACATGTTTTTTATTAGATACAATACTAATACAATCTCGATTAATATTTGGAGCGACGATTGCTTCGACAAATTGTTGACTAATAATAGCTTGAGCTGTTTTTTTATCTAAAGATCTATTAAAAGCAATAATTCCTCCGAACGCAGAAATCGGATCTGCTTGATAAGCTTTAGCATACGCAGTGCAAATAGTATCAGATGTTGCTACACCACATGGATTGGTATGTTTAACAATCACACAAGTTGGTTCATCGAACATTTTCGCGCATTCTAACGCCGTATCCATGTCTACTATATTATTGTAAGATAATGGTTTTCCTTGTAATTGCTGAGCATCAGAAATAGATCCTGTGTGTTTCTTAGATATATCCATATAAAATGCTGCGCGTTGATGTGGGTTTTCTCCGTAACGTATATCTTGTTTTTTTATAAATTTAAGATTCATAAAAGTTAAATTTTTAGGAAAATAAGAAAAGGATTGATCACAATGATGATCATTAGTCATGGACGTATGATAGTTACTTTGTACTTGATGATTAAAATAATCAGAAATTGTATTATCATATTCAGTAACATATTTAAATGCTTTTACCGCCAAATGAAAACGAGTGTCTAAACTGAGTAATCCATCATAAAGATTGATTTCATCTAAAATTTTTTTATAACTATCGTTATTGACTACAATAGCTACGTTTTTATAATTTTTTGCTGCTGCCCTCACCATACTTGGGCCACTGATATCAATACGATCTAACATTTCTTCTTGAGAATATTTTTTATTTTTTGCAAGCAAAGAATTAAATGAATAAAAATTAACTACTACCATATCAATTGGCGGAATATTATATTGACGCATGATAGCGTCATCTAATCCTCGTCTACCAAGAATTCCGGCATACACTTTATAGTGTAAAGTTTTAACGCGCCCGTCCATAATTTCAGGTAATTTAGTATACTCAGAAATCTTGATTACTGGCAATCCAGCATCAGATAATATTCGAGCCGTACCCCCAGTAGATAATAATTGAATACCCCGTTGAATTAATGACTGAGCAAATTCTAAAATATTGGATTTATCAAATACACTAATTAATACACGACGAATTAACAATGATGATTGTATCATAATATCCTCACAACAATAATTAAACTACGGTATCAATATATCTTAATAAAGATTACACAATAGTAACATACCTATAGTATTATTATTATATATCATTCCCTAAGACATAAAATGATTTAAATAATTTTTATAATTATAAAAATGTAGTTTAAATATTTTAAACAAAAACTATCAAATCATAAAATAATATTGAATACTATTGACATCAGTTAAAATCAATGATAATGATATGTTTGTTTTATTTTTAAAATAGCATGAAATATGTATAATTAGAAATATAGTTCTTTAACAATTTGATTTTTAGATAATTGGTGTGGGCACTTGAGCAAATATAAGATATAGTATTATCCGTTTTAAAACATAAAAAGTTAATTAATTAATAGTTACTGATTAAAATTAACGAAATTGTTTTATAAATGGAAATTAATTTTTAAATTGAAGAGTTTGATCATGGCTCAGATTGAACGCTGACGGTAAGCTTAACACATGCAAGTCGAGCGGCAACAGAGAGTTGCAATTTATGTAGCTCTGCTGGCAAGCGGCGAACGGGTGAGTAAAGTCTGGGGATCTGCCCGATGGAGGGGGACAACTATTGGAAACGATAGCTAATACCGCATGAAGTCGTTGAGACCAAAGTAGGGGCCTTTTTTATTAATTAATAAAAAAGCCTTATGCCACCGGATGAACCCAGATAGGATTAGCTAGTAGGTAGGGTAATGGCCTACCTAGGCCGCGATCCTTAGCTGGTCTGAGAGGATGATCAGCCACACTGGAACTGAGACACGGTCCAGACTCCTACGGGAGGCAGCAGTGGGGAATATTGCACAATGGGGGAAACCCTGATGCAGCTATACCGTGTGTGTGAAGAAGGCCTTCGGGTTGTAAAGCACTTTCAATGGGGAAGAACTTAATATTGCTAATATCAATATTAATTGACGTTACCCATATAAGAAGCACCGGCTAACTCCGTGCCAGCAGCCGCGGTAATACGGAGGGTGCGAGCGTTAATCGGAATTACTGGGCGTAAAGAGTACGTAGGTGGTTTGTTAAGTCAGATGTGAAATCCCTGAGCTCAACTTAGGAACTGCATTTGAAACTGGCAAGCTAGAGTTTCGTAGAGGGGGGTAGAATTCCAGGTGTAGCGGTGAAATGCGTAGAGATCTGGAGGAATACCAGTGGCGAAGGCGGCCCCCTGGACGAAAACTGACACTCAGGTACGAAAGCGTGGGGAGCAAACAGGATTAGATACCCTGGTAGTCCATGCCGTAAACGATGTCGATTTGAAGGTTGTAGACTTTGATCTGTGACTTTCGGAGCTAACGCGTTAAATCGACCGCCTGGGGAGTACGACCGCAAGGTTAAAACTCAAATGAATTGACGGGGGCCCGCACAAGCGGTGGAGCATGTGGTTTAATTCGATGCAACACGAAGAACCTTACCTACTCTTGACATCCAAAGAATCTTATAGAAATATAAGAGTGCCTTCGGGAACTTTGAGACAGGTGCTGCATGGCTGTCGTCAGCTCGTGTTGTGAAATGTTGGGTTAAGTCCCGCAACGAGCGCAACCCTTATCCTTTGTTGCCAACGAGTCAAGTCGGGAACTCAAAGGAGACTGCCGGTGATAAACCGGAGGAAGGTGAGGATGACGTCAAGTCATCATGGCCCTTATGAGTAGGGCTACAAACGTGCTACAATGGCGTATACAAAGAGAAGCAAACTCGTGAGAGCAAGCAAACCTCACAAAGTACGTCTTAGTCCGGATTGGAGTCTGCAACTCGACTCCATGAAGTCGGAATCGCTAGTAATCGTGGATCAGAATGTCACGGTGAATACGTTCCCGGGCCTTGTACACACCGCCCGTCACACCATGGAAGTGGGTTGCAAAAGAAGTAAGTAGCTTAACCTTAAGGAGGGCGCTTACCACTTTGTGATTCATGACTGGGGTGAAGTCGTAACAAGGTAACCGTAGGGGAACCTGCGGTTGGATCACCTCCTTACTTTATCAAAATAATATGAGCAAAAGCGCCCACACCAATTATCTAGAATTATTTTATGGTAATTGAAATATTTATAAAATACTGAGATTAAATTTTTATTGTTGCTAGAACTCAGTCCCCTTCGTCTAGAGGTCTAGGACACTGCCCTTTCACGGCGGCAACAGGGGTTCGAAGCCCCTAGGGGACATTAATAGGTCTTTATTATGATAAGCAGGTTTTTATAAATAAAAAATTTAGTATTTTTGTTCTTTAACAATCAGGGAAAGCTTAAAATTAAAAATATTAGTGTAAATATTAATTACTATTTACGATTATTTGTAAATATAGGTTATATGATTTTTTGTTCATTTGAAAAGTCGGATGCAATAATAATTTTTATGATTATTGCATTATAAAAAATTATATACATATGCATATTATGCTAATAATACTCTAAAAGTATAATTAAAGTATCTATATCCTAAGTATGTGTAATGTCTTAACAAGATTTATAGAAATTTCAGGATTGCGAAGTTAAGTAATTTAAGCGTACACGGTGGATGCCTTGGCAGTCAAAGGCGATGAAGGACGTGCTGATCTGCGAAAAGCATCGGTAAGCTGATTTGAAGCGTTTTAACCGGTGATTTCCGAATGGGGAAACCCAATGCAATTTAAATTGTGCATTATTATTCAGTAAATTAATAGCTGAATAAAGCAAACCAGAGGAACTGAAACATCTTAGTACTCTGAGGAAAAGAAATCAATTTGAGATTCCCTTAGTAGTGGCGAGCGAACGGGGAACAGCCCAGAGTTGCATAGTATCATTAATATATTAAGAGAATAATTTGGAAAAATTAGCAATATAGAGTGATAGCCTCGTATCTGAAAATATATTAATTACTACGACTCAATGAGTAGGACGGGACACGTGATATCTTGTCTGAAGATGGGGGGACCATCCTCCAAGGCTAAATACTCTTGACTGACCGATAGTGAACCAGTACCGTGAGGGAAAGGCGAAAAGAACCCCGGCGAGGGGAGTGAAATAGAACCTGAAACCGTGTACGTACAAGCAGTAGGAGCGCAAATGTTGTTTGTTTGTGTGACTGCGTACCTTTTGTATAATGGGTCAGCGACTTATATTCTGTAGCAAGGTTAACTAAATAAGGGAGCCGTAGGGAAACCGAGTCTTAACTGGGCGATAAGTTGCAGGATATAGACCCGAAACCCGGTGATCTAACTATGAACAGGTTGAAGGTTAGGTAACACTAACTGGAGGACCGAACCGACTAATGTTGAAAAATTAGCGGATGATTTGTGGTTAGGGGTGAAAGGCCAATCAAACCGGGAGATAGCTGGTTCTCCCCGAAAGCTATTTAGGTAGCGCCTCGTAAATTCATCTTTAGGGGTAGAGCACTGTTTCGAATAGGGGTCCATCCCAGACTACCAACTCGATGCAAACTACGAATACTAAAGCATGTTATTACGGGAGACACACGGCGGGTGCTAACATTCGTCGTGGAGAGGGAAACAACCCAGATCGCCAGATAAGGTCCTTAAGTCATGATTAAGTGGGAAACGATGTGAGAAGGCTTAGACAGCCAGGATGTTGGCTTAGAAGCAGCCATCATTTAAAGAAAGCGTAATAGCTCACTGGTCGAGTCGGCTTGCGCGGAAGATGTAACGGGGCTAAATCATGCACCGAAGCTGCGGCAATAGAATTTTGTACTTAAATGTTTTTAAATTTATAATTTATTAATTATTGAGCATAAAACTATATTGGGTAGGGGAGCGTTCTGTAAGCCTGAGAAGGTGTGTTGTAAAGCATGCTGGAGGTATCAGAAGTGCGAATGCTGACATAAGTAACGATAAAGCGGGTGAAAAACCCGCTCGCCGAAAAACTAAGGTTTCCTGTCCAACGTTAATCGGGGCAGGGTGAGTCGATCCCTAAGGTGAGGCCAACAGGCGTAGCCGATGGAAAACAGGTTAATATTCCTGTACTAGATATAACTGCGATGGGGTGACGAAGAAAGCTAGGTTTGCCGAGGATCGGTGGTCTCGGTTTAAGCGTGTAAGCTGAAAGATTCAGAAAATCTAATCTTTTTAACGCTGAGGCGTGATAACGAGTCATTAATATGACGAAGGAATTAATGCTATGCTTCCAGGAAAAACCTCTAAGCTCCAGGTTATGTCTAATCGTACCATAAACCGACACAGGTGGTTAGGTAGAGAATACTCAGGCGCTTGAGAGAACTCGGGTGAAGGAACTAGGCAAAATAGTGCCGTAACTTCGGGAGAAGGCACGCTGGGATGTAAGTGAATGAACGATATTGCTTCTGGAGCTGAAACCAGTCGAAGATAACAGCTGGCTGCAACTGTTTATTAAAAACACAGCACTGTGCAAACACGAAAGTGGACGTATACGGTGTGACGCCTGCCCGGTGCCGGAAGGTTAATTGAGAGGGTTATCTTCTTTTATTAAAGAAGAAAAGCTCTTGATCGAAGCCTCGGTAAACGGCGGCCGTAACTATAACGGTCCTAAGGTAGCGAAATTCCTTGTCGGGTAAGTTCCGACCTGCACGAATGGCGTAATGATGGCCAGACTGTCTCCACCCGAGACTCAGTGAAATTGAATTCGCCGTGAAGATGCGGCGTACCCGCGGCAAGACGGAAAGACCCCGTGAACCTTTACTATAGCTTGATACTGAATATTAAATATTGATGTGTAGGATAGGTGGGAGGCTATGAATTAAGGGCGCTAGTTCTTATGGAGCCATCCTTGAAATACCACCCTTTAACATTTGATATTCTAACTTAGATCCGTTATCCGGATCAAGGACAGTGTCTGGTAGGTAGTTTGACTGGGGCGGTCTCCTCCCAAAGAGTAACGGAGGAGCACAAAGGTTAGCTAATCACGGTTGGACATCGTGAGGTTAGTGCAAAGGCATAAGCTAGCTTAACTGCGAGAGTGACGATTCGAGCAGATGCGAAAGCAGGTCTTAGTGATCCGGTGGTTCTGTATGGAAAGGCCATCGCTCAACGGATAAAAGGTACTCCGGGGATAACAGGCTAATACCGCCCAAGAGTTCATATCGACGGCGGTGTTTGGCACCTCGATGTCGGCTCATCACATCCTGGGGCTGCAGTAGGTCCCAAGGGTATGGCTGTTCGCCATTTAAAGTGGTACGCGAGCTGGGTTTAGAACGTCGTGAGACAGTTCGGTCCCTATCTGCCGTGGGCGTTGGAAGATTGAGAGGGGCTGCTCCTAGTACGAGAGGACCGGAGTGGACGCACCACTGGTGTTCGGGTTGTCATGCCAATGGCATTGCCCGGTAGCTATGTGCGGAAAAGATAACCGCTGAAAGCATCTAAGCGGGAAACTTGCCTCAAGATGAGTCTTCCCTGAGGGTTAAAATCCTCCTGAAGGGACGTTAAAGACGATGACGTTGATAGGTCGGGTGTGTAAGCGCTGTGAGGCGTTGAGCTAACCGATACTAATGGCCCGTGAGAGCTTAACTTCGCAATCCTGAAATTTTTAAACAATTGACGATTATAATAAAGAATAGTGAAAATAGAATGTACATGAAAATTACATTTAATTTTTATAAAATACGATTAATTAATCGGTCAAATCTCATCTTATGTATTCTATAAAGAAATTGTCCTATCTTTGTAGGATAATCAGATACATGTTGCAATGATGTATAATGCGTTACATGATTCGTATGCATACGAATCATGTTTAGTTCTTTATTTTTTTGATGAAACAACAATTTACATGGGTCATGAACAAGTAAAGCATTTTCTAAATCAAATCTTATAGATCTAGGGTTTAAATTATTTCCAGTAATCAACTGCCATTCATCATCTACCCAAATACCCTTAACATGATACCCATTATTGCCTTCTTTCCACATCCGAACTAATAATCGTTTATCATCAACATATTTTTGCAATTTTTTTAAAAAATAACGTAAATTTAATTCATATAAATATGGCAAAATACTAATTAGTGTAAACGGATGATGTGCAGGAACATAGAAATCATTAGCAATTTTATCTCCCACAATAATTTCTATATTTATTCCTTGATGTAATAAAGAAATCAAAGCACGTATTAACACAGTAGGCATATTAAAATAAGGTGTACACAATACAACTTTATTTCTTGCTGAATAAATTAAATGATAAATAGTTTTATTAAGAGCGCTGTTTTTACCCAACCCAACTAATGGAGAAATTGCTAATTCATGAAATGTAGCATTACCCTGATAACGATAACAAACTCTCCGTAAATTACGACGCAACAAACGAATATTATTCTTGCTGTTGTTTAGTTTTTTTAAAGAATTTCCGTATCCTAAATTATTAGTTACTTTTGCAGATAACAATTCTTGATCAATATAATTCAACATAATATCAGATAATTGCGGATTACGTATTATATGATATCGATCATATCTATATTTAGTATTTACATGTAAATACTCACCATTTAAATTTGCACCGCTATACAATATCTGATCGTCGATAATAAATCCTTTTAAATGAAGGACTCCTAAAGCTTCATTCACATGGATTGGTATTCCATATATTGCAATCTCAGTGTTAGGGTACTGTTTTATAATATCTGTATACCAATCAATATTCGTATATTTTTTAGAAGAACCAATACGAACTCTTCGCGCACGATGCCAATCTACCAAAATTCTAATTTTAATTTGAGGACGAAGTTTTTTAACATGAAGTAAAGCATCGATAATTTTTTTACCACCTAGATCATCATCTAGATACAATGTAACCAAACAAATATGATTGCTTGCCCTAGAAATAGCGTGCAACAATGCAATTCTAAATTCTTTAGGGCTGAATAGAATTTTAAAATAATCTACTCTTTGAATAATTTTAGGCAATTCTCTAAGAAATCTTTGATGATCATCATACTTATTCAATTCGTTATATTTTATTTTTTTTATCATAATAAATAAAAATAGCTTATCTTAATTTGAAGACACATTATAAAATATAATAATCATACATAATACGAATAATTCAATAAACCAACTCGAATTCTATATGTACATAGAAAGACAATGAATACCATAATGTCTAAAATTTTTTAAAATCTTTTTTATCTTTTTATAAAAACCGAATCATTACGAATGATACTAATATTTTATTATTAACAATATACACATTAAATACATATATCATTTAGATGATAGCTTTAATGATAAAGTACACCATAATATTTTTTCAAGTAAATCAATTATAAAATAATCGTAAACTGTAGTAAATTGCAATAAAAAACTATATATGAAGTATATAATAAAACTATATATGAAGTATATAATATATTGTTATGAACAATAAACGAGTTAAATGCCCTATTTATAATAAAATATATTATACATAATAAATATACTTAAAAAGTATCTCATACATATCTTCAAAAACACAATAAATTAGTAAATTACTTTTTTAAAAAATTAGTGTTTTATCGTATTGGAAAATATATTAATTAATACAACACCAATAATAATGAAAGCAATACCAATAACAGCTAAACTATCTAATTTTTGATCATAAAATATATATCCCGCTGCAGTAATAAACACAATACCAAGTCCAGCCCAACAGGAATATGCAATACCCATCGGTATTGTTTGCAACACTAAAGATAACAACATAAAAGAGAATGTATAACCAATTATTACTACAATAACAGGATATAATTTACTAAATCCTTCAGATGCTTTTAAGTAAGAAGTAGCAATAACCTCGGAAAGAATAGCAATAAATAAATATAAATAATCCATAAGATTTTATTCTTCATTCTTTAAAACTTTTTAATTACACGCAATAGATATTCTTGTATTAAATAAAATTCTTTCATGAAAAAATTTATTTTTTTCATGAAAGAACAAACGAGAAATAAACATGATTTCATTAGAGAAATTTTTGAGTGACGATCAATAAAATTTTATTGATCGAATAAATAAGCTGTAACCAAAACTCCAAACCATTCCAAAATATAAAAACCCCTGTACATTTCGTCATCCTTCATCACTTAATTTTTTTCTATTTTATTTGATCTTTAAATCCTGGTGGAGCTGGCGGGGTTCGAACCCGCGTCCAGAATTCTTTTTATTTTTAGTAACCTACATGCTTAGGTCTTGAATTACATTTAATTGGCGTAGATATATCAAGACCAATCACTAACCAACTAGCTTTTTATACTTAACGTTAAGCCAAAAGCAAGCATTTACGCGCACTCTTATTTATATGGCCTCTCTATTTATTTTTTAATATCTAAGAGTAAATATTGAAACGAGAGGGAACCTTCAGAATATTAGTCTGATTTAAGCTGCTAAAGCAACAGATTCTCTATATGTAGTATTATTTGCATTTATCTTTTGAGGCTTTTTACGAGGCCTGCCTCACCTCGGCATGCACTTTAAATAACAAGATACTCCGTCGAATCCAAAATCAGCCCCATTCTAACATCGAAAACAATTATATCATCGGGATACTGTATATACAAATAATTTTTATTTCATATACTTTAAAATACGTATTTTTTCTTTCTTCCATTTATGCATATGTATTATATTTCTTTTGTCGTATTTTTTTTTACCTTTAGCAAGGCCAATATTCACTTTAATCCAAGAATTTTTCCAATACAAATCTAAAATAATTGCAGTGTAACCTTTTTGATTAACTTTTTCCATTAAAAATAATAATTCATTTTTTTTTAATAACAATTTACGCACACGAACGGAATTGTGAGTTTCATTATAAAATTGAGTTACATTTGATTGAAATATAGAATTACAAATATACGCTTCCTTATTATAAAAAGATACGTAACTATTATTAATAGTTACCATATTAGAACGAGCAGATTTTACTTCCCATCCTAACAATGAAATTCCAGATTCAATTTTTTTTTCAATAAAATATTCATGATATGCATGTTTATTTTGTGTAATTTTCTTTAAAATTAACTGATTCATAATAATTTTTTTTTAAAAATATTATTTTTTATTACTAAAAACCATTATATTAATATGTATGTAATATTTAAACCCATTCAAAACAGGATTGATATGGCTTACATTAAATATTTTATTTCAGTACCGTATAGTGTAGAGCAAATGTTTAATTTAGTAAATGATATTAACTCTTACACTAAATTTCTTCCTGGATGCAATGTAAGTAAAATTTTAGAAAAAAATAATAACGAATTAATTGCTGAAATGAATATAGTTTCTAACGGAATTGTTAGGTCATTGATTACTCACAATTTTTTTATAAACAACAAAAGTATCTCAATCCTTTTAGTAAAAGGACCATTTAAATCATTTTATGGATATTGGGAATTTATTCCTATTACTTCTACTGTCAGTAGAATTGAATATTCTTCTCATTACGAATTTAAATCAATATTTATCGAAAAAATTTTTAATCATATTTTTAAAAATAAATATAAAAACATAATTACAGCCTTCATTTCCAGGGCTCATGTAATATACGGAACGTATCGCATATTATAACACAAAAACAAAAACACGTAAGGGTATTATTACTCTTTGTTTATAGTTACCAAAATATCATGAGCATCAAATTTTAATGTTAAAATTTGATGCTCTAATATTCTATTACCTCTACGATAATAAAAAATATAATACCATGTGTTTGGGTTTAAAAACCCTTCTAACGTCGGATCTCCGATATTAGAAGATATTTCTAGTTTTGTCATGCCAAGACGAATCTTTTTAATATCATATTCATTTAAACGATTGCCTTGCTTAATATCAAAGGATATCGGCATATATTGCGGCATAGTACAACTTACGTTACATACCAGCGTTATAATAAAAATACTGGTATGTAAGGTTTTAAAAAATACTTTCAAATACATAATTTTCTGCTTAATCTACTTTTCAAATACAATGTAAAATATATTATTGTTTAATTACAACTATTATCTTTTTTGTTGTAATTATCAATACAATATTATTTTTTCGTTTCAGCAATATTTTGTGACCAACCAAGCTTAATATTTAGCGTCTTAAAATAGTTATAATTATTAGGATGAATCAAATCAAGATAATGATTACTACGTTTAATAAAGATCTCCTCTTCTTTGCATACCAAAACAGGAGTTTGGTTATCATAACCTATTTTCAATTCAGATGTTACTTTAGAAAATTTCAGACAAATTATACTTTTACTATTAATCACAACTGGCCGAGATGACAAAGTATGAGGGCATATTGGTACTAATAAAATAGCATCTACTGTAGGACTAAGAATAGGTCCTCCAGCAGATAAAGCATATGCGGTTGATCCAGTTGGAGTGGAAATAATTAAACCATCAGATCTCTGTGAAAAAATAAAATTATCATCAATATATAACTCAAATTCAATCATATCTCTAATTGTGTTTGTATGTAAAATAACTTCATTAATAGCACTACCTAATCTGATCAGTTTGTTATAGCGTTGTACTGTTACATCTAATAAAAAACGTTTTTCGTTAATAAAATGACCTGATAAAACATCAGATAACTCCACTAGTGCTGAATTAGGGTCTAAATCAGTAAGAAAACCAAGAGTTCCACGATTGATCCCAATAACTTTAATATCGTGTTGTGCTAAAATATTCGCGGCTCTTAACATATTGCCATCTCCACCTATAACTATAGCTAAGTCTGCGTAATTTCCTATATCATTTAAATCACCTACAACTGCTTTTTGTACATTTAATAAACTAGCAGCATGATGTTCGATAATTACTGTAATCCCTTTACTATATAACCAATGATATAAAATATCATATGTATGCACAGCTTTCGGATGACGAGAATATCCGATAATACCAATAGTACGAAAAATAGAAGAAGTCATATTATTATTGAATCCTTTCTGTTTTTGTTATAACTTTTATTCATAATAAATGATGTCTTGAATACCTGTTATTCATCCTTATAATAACTGAATTATAAAACATATAATCAGGAAACGGAGGAGAAAATTCATGATAGATAATAATGTAAAAAACAATATTGATGAAAGTACATTACAGAATGAAAAAATAGAAAAAGAGGAACTATTAGAATCTGTTTCGACAGTAGATAATGTTATTGATCCTAAAAATGATCAAATCATTAAATTAAAGATACAATTAGCACAACTTCAAGAACATGAACGTAATACGGTATTACGTCTTACAGCTGAAATAGAAAACATCCGTCGGCGTAACACTCAAGAAATAGAAAAAATCCATAAATTTGGATTAGAACGATTTATCTTTGAATTATTACCAGTCATTGATAATTTAGAACGTACCATGAGTATTTCAGATAATTCTAATACTTTATTATCTGCTATAATAGAAGGCATTGAATTAACATTAAAATCGTTTTTAGACACTGTGCACAAGTTTGGATTAAAATCTATATATGAAATTAACGTGCCATTTAATCCCGAAATACATCAAGCAATATCTATAATAGAATCTGAAGACCATAAACCAAATCAAGTATTAACAATGATTCAAAAAGGATACATTTTAAATGGAAGATTAATTCGACCCGCTATGGTAACAGTATCACAATCTAAATGACGAACTACTATGTTTTTTAAAATGTTATAAATAAAAAACAGTACTCATTATATATTTACAAAGTTTCATGTACTCTTTCATGAAATAATAACGTGTTGTGTTTTTTATCCAATTAATATGATCATACTTCACATAACATTTTCCATAAACAATATAATTATTGTTTATTCAATTATTAAATTTTAATTCAATAATTGAATTTATTAAATATACAGATTTTTTAAATATATTATAAATTATTAATTTATCATTGTTGATTTATCACAATAAATCAACAATGATATTCAAGAGTACAAGATATAAAATAAATAAATTTACATGAAAGAAATCATCCTTCATAACATATTTTTAATTTATATTAGTTTTGAGTCAATTATTTTAGGTTGCCAATTAATAATCTGTTTATTTTGTTGCGCTAATAATATATTAACCTTAGAAAAATGATGACATCCTAAAAATCCACGTTGAGCTGATATAGGTGAAGGATGTGACGCAGTGAAAATATAATGTTTTTTATGGTTAATGATGTTGCCTTTGTTTTGAGCATATTTTCCCCATAGTAAAAATATAATTTTTTCCTTATGTGTGTTCAGTATAGATATTATTTTGTCTGTAAATCGTTCCCATCCAATATCAGCATGAGAACAACTTCTTCCTTCCTCAACAGTTAAAATACTATTAAGCAATAACACCCCTTCTTGCGCCCAACTCTCTAAACAACCGTGTTCTGGTATTACAAAATCGGGCATATCAGATGCAAGCTCTTTATAAATATTTTTTAAAGAAGGAGGAGGCAAAACACCAGGCAATACAGAAAAGGCAAATCCATGGGCTTGATTTGGTCCATGATAAGGATCTTGGCCTATAATAACAACTTTTATAGATTCAAAACTAGTAAAACGAAACGCGTTAAAAACATCTTTTTTTTTAGGATAAATCGTAATACCTTTTTTTTTACGTTCCTCTATGGCAAACAATATATTCTGAAAGTACGGCAATGTTTTTTCTTTTGATAACAAAAACCGCCAATTTAATTTTTGAGGCACGGTTTATTTCCGTATTATTATGTAATCGTACAAATAAAATTTTCACTTATCATTGATGTTTTTTATTGATTACCAAAAAAATTATGTATTTAAACACATATAATTTATTTGTAATTTTTTAATCTTAGCACTAAAAATTATAATAAACAGTTAATATCGAAAATTACAATAAATTTGTTACCACAATTTATCATATAGTCTAACAATGAAATATATCTAATATCCGAATAGTTAACTGCATATATTTTCGAATAATTTTTCAAAATATCGTAAATATTCTTATACAATCATTTTCATATGTATCTATAATATTTTATTATACACTAATTAATCACTATTTTTACACTAATTATATTTGTTTTTTGCATTTAACTAATATTTATCATGATAAAATACATACGTAATTTTTCTATTATTGCGCATATTGATCACGGAAAATCAACTTTATCTGATCGGTTGATTCAAACTTGCGGTGGATTAAACGAACGTGAAATGACATCCCAAGTATTAGATTCCATGGAGTTAGAACGAGAACGTGGTATTACTATAAAATCACAAAATGTGACACTCAATTATAAGTCTAAAAGTGGCCAGCCTTATCAATTGAATCTTATTGATACTCCTGGCCATGTTGATTTTTCTTATGAAGTTTCTCGATCTTTAGCAGCATGTGAAGGTGCCTTATTAATAGTAGACGTTACTCAAGGAGTAGAAGCGCAAACTGTGGCCAATTATCGAATTGCTAAAGAAATGAATTTAAAAATTATTGTGGCATTAAATAAAATTGATTTATCAACAGCAGACCCTAATCGAGCATCTCAAGAAATTAAAAACATCATCGGTATTGACGTAAATAATGCAATACAATGTTCAGCTAAAACTGGTTATGGCATACCAGAATTACTAGAGTGTCTAATTCATGATATTCCTCATCCTCAAGGAGATCCATGCGCTCCTCTGCAAGCACTAATTATAGATTCCTGGTTTAATCAATATTTAGGTGTTGTATCGTTAATATGTATCAAAAATGGCAAATTATATAAAGGTGATGTATTGAAATCCATGAACACAGGGCAAAAATATACTGTTGATCAAATAGGTATCTTTACTCCAAAACAAGTAAAACGAGAAATATTAGATTGCGGAGAAGTAGGTTGGTTAGTCTGTGCCAACAAAAATATCATAAAAACCCCTGTAGGAGATACATTTACTCTGTCAACTCATCCCGCAAAAAAAGCATGTCATGGTTTTAAAAAACTTCAACCTTATGTTTATGCGGGATTATTTCCTATAGGCTCTAAAAATCAAAAAATCTTTCGTGATGCTTTATACAAACTTAGTTTAAATGATTCTTCTCTATTTTATGAACCAGAAAGATCAGAATTTTTAGGTTTAGGATTTCGTTGTGGGTTTCTTGGATTGTTACATTTGGATATAATCCAGGAAAGACTAAGACGTGAATATTCACTTGATTTACTTGTTACAGCTCCAATGGTAGTATATGAAATATTAACCATTGACAATAGAATAATCTATGTAGATAGTCCATCAAAATTGCTTTCTTTAACTAAAATTAAAGAAATACGTGAACCTGTTGTTTTATGTAACATATTGCTTCCAAAAAAATATCTTGGAGAAATTATTTCTTTATGCATTAAAAAAAGAGGTACTCAAATTGACATAATATATCACAGTACTCAAGTTACATTAACTTACGAATTGCCTATGTCTGAAATAATATTGAATTTTTTTGATCAAATAAAATCAGCATCTCATGGGTATGCTTCATTTGAATATAAATTCAGTCGTTTTCAGAGATCGAACATAGTATGCATAGAAATATTAATTAATAAAAAACGTATTGATGCATTAACGGTAATTACGCATCAAGAACAATCTATATATCATGGTCGCCTATTGGTTAATAAATTACAAAAATTAATCCCAAGACAACAATTCGATATTGTGATTCAAGCAACTATTGGTAAGCGAATAATATCACGTGGCATTGTAAAACAACTACGGAAAAATGTTTTAGCAAAATGTCATGGAGGCGATATAACTCGAAAGAAAAAATTACTATATAATCAAAAAGAAGGAAAAAAACGTATGAAACAAATAGGCAATGTTAATTTACCCCATACTGTATTTCTAGCTGTCTTTGATGTCAATAACAATAAAAAATAACTAAAGGATTTTATTTGTATGATTAACGCATTTTCTTTGATCTTAGCAATTATTACAGGAATATCAGGTATTTTCTGGAGTATAAAAAAATTATATACATTAATGTATGATCGCGATCAACATAAAAAAATATTCCTTCAACAATCAACCAAGACTTATCAACAATCAAAAAATGCTTATTCATTGATAATCTCATATTGTTCAATAATTTCTGAATTTATATCCTCAATTTTTCCGATATTATTATTAGTATTTATAATACGATCATTTGTTTTTGAACCATTCCGAATACCTTCTGGATCCATGATGCCTACTTTGTTAATAGGAGATTTTATTTTAGTAAAAAAATTTATATATGGTATTAAAAATCCTATTACTCAAAAAACATTAATTAATACTGGACATCCAAAACGTGGAGATATAATAGTGTTTAAGTATCCTAAAAATCCTGAACTAAATTATATTAAACGAGTAATTGGAGAGCCAGGAGACAAAGTAATCTATAACATTATTACTAAACAATTAATAATATATGTGAATCATGTTAATAATATTGCATGTATACAACCATTACCCATTGTTTATAGCAATGTTGTTCCTAGTAATTTTATTCAAGTATTTGATAATGACGTAGACGGAAGGGTTAATTCTTCCTTTATTCAAATAGGACCGCATCAAAAATGTCCTCATGGAATTCGACTCATTCAAACTACAGAATCGTTCAATGGAATAGAACACAATATCTTAACAATGATACCGCCTGGTGATCAAAACTTAATAAAAATGTATGATCAACATACAAAACACTTAATATCTGAGTGGCTAGTGCCCGCAGGTGAGTATTTTGTAATGGGAGATAACAGGGATAACAGCGCAGATAGTCGTTATTGGGGATTTGTTCCTGAACGCAATATAATAGGAAAAGCAATAATAATTTGGATGAATATAAAGAAACAACAAGAAGGAATATGGCCAATTAGTATCCAATTCCATAGAATTGGTAATATACAATAAGATATTCATATTCTCTAATCATAGTTTAAAATTATTTTATTACATTTGTTGTAATCAATCTGGTTAAAATTGATTACAAAAAATTTTCTCCATGAACATTGGAAGAATATATAATACATAAATATTATGTTAGTTAATGCATTGCAAGAAAAACTTGGTTATATTTTTAATCGATATGACTTATTATTACAAGCGCTAACTCATAGAAGCTCTAGCAATCAACACAATGAAAGACTAGAATTTTTGGGCGACGCCATATTAAACTATGTAATAGCTAATTTGTTATATCATAGGTTTCCTCATATTAGTGAAGGAGGTATGAGTAGAATGCGTGCAAATTTGGTACGCGAAAATACATTGGCAACACTAGCACGAGAATTTAATTTAGGAGATTATCTACAATTAGGACAAGGAGAACTAAAAAGCGGGGGATATCAACGTGAATCCATTTTGGCCAATACAATAGAAGCGTTGATAGGCGGTATATTTTTAGATAGTAATATTCAAACTATTGAAATATTAATTATTAATTGGTATAAAATTCGTATAGATCATATGGATCCTTATGCTTCTTATGATACACAAAAAGATCCAAAAACTCGTCTGCAAGAATATATGCAACGCCGTCGTTTGCCGTTACCTGTATATTGGATTAATCAAATAATTGGAGAGGCGCACAATCAAATATTTACGATAAATTGTCAAGTTAGTGAATTAACACAACCGATTATTGGATGCGGTTCTAGTCGGCGTAGAGCTGAACAAAATGCAGCAGCAAAAGTTTTAGAGGCACTAGAACATAACCAAAACATATGATTTAATGACGCGGTCATAGACCGTAAATTGCTTAATATATTATTAGGATCTTAAACAAAATTAACTCATGTTATTAAGTTTATTCAATAAATAAACATACCTTTGTTAAAGGGTATGTTTATTATTTTAAAGCACAACTTCACAAATGAAAAAATCATCTCAAAGGACTTATTAAATCTAATCATTTATCACACATATATAAATATATGTTCTTTAATCGGTCTATTTTATAGAGATATTTTTATTTTGTTGTAATTTCAATAATGCTATGTTCATATTATTTGAACCGACACAAATAACTTTGAAGATGACAATATCAACATTTTCAGTATTATATGGAACTTTAATATTAATAATATTTATGTAAATAAAAATCTACATCGTGTAATAGTATATTCTTATAAAATGAAATTTGTAGATCTTCACGCAGTCCATTCAACCATTAAAGAATTATGTGTAAAAATTGTAATTTTGACCCAGAAATAACTGTTTGTTATCAAAATTACATTTTAATATATCAACAGTACGACATAATGTAATTTAAATTAAATAGAAACAACAAAAAATACATTTAAAAAGAAATATATATAATTTATATTTATAGTCGATGACTATCAAGTAACTATATTTAAGGCATACATATAATGTCAAATTTATTATTAGGTGTAAATATTGATCATATCGCAACATTACGTAACGCAAGAAATACTACGTATCCTGATCCTATATATGCTGCATTCATTGCAGAACAATCAGGAGCAGATAGCATTACTATACATTTAAGAGAAGACCGTCGTCACATTACAGATCGAGATGTCGAAATGTTATGTAAAACCATACAAACATCTATGAACTTAGAAATAGCAGCAACAGATGAAATGATTAATATCGCATGTACGTTAAAACCACATTGTTGTTGCTTAGTACCGGAAAGGCGTCAAGAACTTACAACTGAAGGTGGCTTAGATATAATTAATAAAGCAAATAAATTACAAGATATAATATTTAAACTTACTGAAGCTGGAATTAGAGTTTCATTGTTTATTGATCCTAATGAACAACAAATTAGTGTTGCCTATAATATAGGTGCGCCTTATATAGAACTACATACCGGAATGTATTCTCATGCTACAGATGCAACAACTCAAAATTTAGAATATAAACGTATCAAAAAAAGTGTGCAATACGCTGTCAATAAGGGTTTAAAAGTTAATGCTGGACATGGTCTTAATTATTATAACGTACGACCTATTGCGATGTTACCAGGAATACAAGAATTAAATATAGGACATGCTATAATTAGCCGATCAATATTTTGTGGATTACCTAAAGCTATTCAAGATATGAAGAAATTGATACAAGACTCAAGAAGAGGTTAATAGTGATTCACGGAATCGGAATAGATATCGTTGATATTAGGAAAATAAAAAAAATAATAACACATAGTGGAGATAAGTTAGCTACGCGTATACTTAGTAAATCGGAATGGAAAATATATAAAAATAAAAAGCATCCTGTGCATTTTTTAGCAAAACGTTTCGCTGCAAAAGAAGCGGTATCTAAAGCATTTGGAACTGGAATAAACCAAGGAGTGACATTTAATCAAATTGAAATATTTAACGATAAACTAGGAAAACCAATGTTACATTTATTCTCGTGTACAGCTCTATTAGCTAATAAATTATCATTAAAAAAAATGCATATTACTTTATCTGATACGAATTCGTATGCATGTGCGTTTGTTATATTGGAACGATAAAAAATAAGATATAAATATTAATGATCTTATAATTAAAAAAAAATTATTTTGATGTTTTATTGTAATACAGAATGAGTATCTCAATATGCGTTTTAGAATTATTTTATTAATTGTGCATTGTAATATTTTTATTACAAGCTGAATGTACGAAATAGAAAATGTAGATACGATATGGATGCGTCATGCTATTGCATTAGCTGCCCATGCTGAAATTATTGGAGAAATATCAGTAGGAGCTGTTTTAATTCAAAATGGTAAACTTATAAGTTACGGTTGGAATTCTTCTATTATATGCCATGATCCAAGTGCTCATGCAGAAATTGTAGCGTTACGTACAGGGGGGAAGGTTTTGGGCAATTATCGATTATTAGGTACTACTCTTTATGTTACTCTAGAACCATGTATGATGTGCATTGGCGCAATAATTCATGCTCGTGTTTATCGATTAGTTTGTGGCGCTAAAAACAGTAAAACTGAACAAAGATCATGGCTAAAAAATACACTCCGTCATCCAATGAATAATCATCATGTGTTTTTAACAACTGGGGTATTAGAAAAAGAATGTGCTTATCAATTGAATAAATTTTTTAAACGTCAACGTAAAACCTGATATCATCAGAAAATATCAATAAAATTGATCATCTAAAACAACCTTATATCTATTTAAATTTCAAATAAAAACCTATGTGAGAATATCGTGACAAAAAGATATAGGGCATATCTTACTTAAAAAGTAAGTGTTAATTCTTTTAAAATGAATATAATATAGCCATATTTATATTTTTATATTTTATTATCATTAATAAGATTGTTATTAAAAGTAATTCTTGCTTCATTTCAATTAAAATAGACTGATGTATTTTTACGCATACAATGTATTTTTTATTTAGACAAGATAAGAGGTTATACATGTCCATATGTACGAGTTATGATATTGAATTGTGGAAAATAATACAACAAGAAACTATTAGACAAGAGGAACATATTGAATTAATAGCATCTGAAAATTATGTTAGCACTCAAGTTATGAAAGCACAAGGCTCTCAACTTACTAATAAATACGCTGAAGGTTATCCAGGTAAACGTTATTATGGTGGATGCGAATATGTCGACATGATTGAACAATTAGGCATTAATCGTGCAAAAGAATTATTTTCTGCAGACTATGCAAATATACAACCACATTCTGGATCACAAGCTAATTTTTCTGTTTATAATGCTTTATTGCACCCTGGCGATACAATTTTAAGTATGCATCTAAATCATGGAGGACATTTAACGCATGGCTCACAAGTAAACTTTTCAGGAAAATTATATAACGCTGTATTTTATGGAGTTGACGAAAATGGTTGTATTAATTATGAAAAAGTACATCATTTAGCTGTAAAACATCGACCGAAAATGATCGTAGGGGGGTTTTCTGCATATTCTGGTATTATAAATTGGTCTAATCTGCGTCAGATTGCAGATGCTGTTCAAGCATATCTATTTATTGACATGGCTCATATCACGGGATTAGTTGCGGCGGGTATATATCCAAATCCACTACCACACGCACATGTAGTGACTGCTACTACTCATAAAACATTAGCGGGGCCCAGAGGTGGTTTAATTTTAGCTAGTGGAGGTAATGATGCATTGTACAAAAAATTAGATGCTTCGGTTTTCCCTGGTTCTCAAGGAGGTCCTTTGATGCATGTTATCGCAGCCAAAGCAATTGCTTTAAAAGAAGCAATGGATCCATCTTTTAAGGTATATCAACAAAAAATTGTTCAAAATGCTAAGATAATGGTTAAGGAGTTTGCATTACGCGAATTTAAGATTATCTCTGGAATGACTCATAATCATCTTTTTTTATTAGATTTAAGAGATAAAAATATCACTGGGAAAGATGCCAGCACAGCTTTAGAGCGAGCTAATATCATTGTTAATAAAAATAGCATACCAAATGATTTTAGAAGTCCTTTTATTACCTCTGGTATACGTATTGGTACGCCAGCAATAACTAGACGTAATTTTAATGAAAACGATGTACGAAAACTATCTCATTGGATCTGTGACATATTAAATCATATCGATAACAACGAAATTATTTTTTCCATAAAAAATAAAGTTTTACGTATATGTTCTCAGTATCCCATATATAACAAAAGTTATTAAAGTAACATCACTATATAAATTATATCTAGAATATAAAAATACAAGTTGTTCTTTCAAAATATAGGAATTTATTAATATCTTATTGAGGCAGATATTCAAATAATTTGTATAATTGATAAAATAGTCCGGATTATTTTCACATTACCTGCAATTATGTTTCCAGACAATAAATAATTATCGGTTCCGGTAAAATCTATAATTAAACCTCCCGATTCACGAATTATTAAAAAACCACTAGCCAATTTATTGGTGTAGTTAATTTTTTTAAAAAAAATAGAAACACACCCATCTACGCGTCCAACCGCGACATAGGCTAAATCTAAAATAGTTGATCCAGTATAACGAAAATATGCGCATTTATTAGTAAACTTACTTAGTAGATTAATAGTCATATGTTGTTGTTCATAAGAACAAGATATAGCAATAATAGCCCTATGCAAATTTTTAGCGGTACCTACACGAATCCGATAACCATTAAGATGAGCTCCTTTTCCACGACAAGCACTAAATAACTCATTGTGTATAGGATCATATATTACTCCTATTTCGATATGTCCTTTAATAAATACGGAAATAGATAAAGCAAAAAAAGGAAATTGCTTAATAAAATTAACATCATTATCTATAGCTCCAATTATCCAGAAAACGCTTTCTTTAAAATTTACATCATTAACATCGCGGGTATTCCACGTATTAACAACAGTATGTAGTGGATAAAATTTTTGAATAATTGCCGTAATAATGTAATATGATTCTTTATTGATTTTAGAAATAAGATTACTTATATGATTTGACTGTACACTATTTTTGTCAAACAATTCATATTGTTTAACGACAAAGTTCCCCGCTCTTCTTATAGCTTGAATAGCAATGTTAAGCATCGGATGCATAAAGCATTCATCCAGTAATTTTCATTAAATGAAAAATAGAACATATCAAAACCCGCCACATATTACAAAATTATATTTTTTAAACAACACAGATATTGTATTATAGCTCCACTCAACACGTAATACATGTGTTCTTAACATACGTAATTATTAAAGATATCTTCAAACTTATGTTATAAATAAAACATTCATTTTCATTACAAATATATATCCGATATATAGATCCATTCATAGATTTATTATTTCTATGAAAATAATAAATTGAATTATAATGAAAGATTGAATTCTTTAAAATTAATTAAAACAAAGTATTTTGTATAGGCATGTTGATAAACAGTTATACACAACATAACAATCTACCATTATTTAATATATTTATTAAAAACAAAACCGCATTATTTTCACTAAAAATATTATTTTGTATAAATAGTTAATTTTTATTACTACAAATAATATTAATACTAACAATCATTTGTTATGGTGTAATTTTTATTACAACATTACATATAAAAAGTATTGTACACAATTGAAATAACGTCTTACTATTTGATTCAATATACATTGCCCACAGCAATTATCATAAACATGATATATCGTTAGTATATATTTATATAACTTCAATTAAACGCTTATGGAGATAAAAATATAAAATAGGTTTCAATATTTTATATAGTAACAAATAATAATATCATATAAAATGAATTTTTTGACGTAAAATACAAATCAAGACTAAGAATAAATATATTTTAGAGCATTCAATTTAATATATTATATAAATGAGCTGATTTTATAATTTTTATATTTTATACATCAAAATAAGTTTTTTATTTTTGGAGTATGTTAGATGAAGTTACCAATATATTTTGACTATGCTGCTACTACTCCCGTAGACCCTAGAGTAGTAGAAAAAATGATACCATATTTTACCCTAGACGGCATATTTGGTAACCCGTCTTCTCGTTCTCATTATTATGGCTGGAAAGCAGAGGAAGCGGTAGATATAGCTCGTAAACAAATCGCTCAGTTGATAGGTGCTGAATCACGTGAAATCATTTTTACTTCAGGAGCTACTGAATCAGTAAATTTAGCTATTAAAGGAATAGCTCAATCTTATCACAAAAAAGGAAAACATATTGTTACCAGCATGACGGAACACAAATCAGTTTTAGATACTTGTCAATATCTTGAGAACAAAGGATTTGAAATTACCCGTATAACTCCACAGCCCAATGGTTTAATCACTTTCGAACAAATTAGTAACGCACTACGTGATGATACAATTTTATTATCTATTATGCATGTAAATAATGAAATCGGTGTAATCCAAGACATCAAAAAATTTGGTAAATTATGTCGTCTACATGACATAATATTTCATGTAGACGCAACTCAAAGCGTTGGTAAATTACATATTGATTTATCTGATTTACCGGTGGATTTAATGTCTTTCAACGGCCATAAACTATATGGCCCAAAAGGTATCGGTGGTTTGTACATACGACAACATAGGCATCCAAAACTCCATATTACAGCTCAAATGCATGGAGGAGGACATGAACACGGTATGCGTTCTGGTACATTACCAGTCCATCAAATTGTTGGTATGGCTGAAGCGTATCGTTTGGCTAGAGAAACAATGACGACAGAAATGATTTATTTAAAAAAAATGAGAGATCGTCTATGGCAAGGATTACAACAAATTGAAGGAATATTAATTAATGGCGATTTAGAGTATAGTATAGGCACATTGTTGAATATTAGTTTTAATAATATTGACGGTGAAACATTAATTATAGCATTAAAAGATTTTGCATTATCTTCTGGGTCTGCTTGTACCTCTGGCACTTTAAATCCATCCCATGTACTGCAGGCTTTAGGAAGAAATAATGAACTAGCATATAATTCAATCAGATTTTCTTTAGGGCGTTTCACAACTGAAGAAGAAATAGAGTACGCTATCCATCATATAGCTGCTACTGTTATGAAATTAAATGCTATGATATATTTATTATAATTTTACAATAAAAAATAAATTAATTTGTTTTTCATATATGAAGTTTATGACGATAATCAATATATCTATAAAAAAATCTAAGAAATTTTACTAATATTATTCTCAAGATAAATAAAAAATAATCATTAAAAAGAATATTTTTTATAGATTAGGTTTCATCTCTTGTTTTTGTAATATTTTTACTATTAAGTTTTCCCCATAATTAATTTATATGTAACCATTTTTACGTATTTGTTTTAATATTAAGTATTTAAGATATTGCATTGATGTTATTTGTAAACAGCAAGGATTTTATTACTCATCAACACCCTGATCATGTAATTAAGATCGACAAAAATATTTTATTTCATAATGAAATACAAATATGGATATTTCTACTTGTCTGTTTTGTGTTTATTCTGAGTTCAATTTGTAGTTTTTAAATCGTTATAGGTTTTAAAAAATATTAAATAATATAAACAATATTATCTACAATAATTATTGTTTTTATATTTATTTTCTATACAATAATATTAATAAATGATTAATAGGAGTTTTTATGGTTTGCAAAGAAAATACGCTGTCAATCATAAAACCAGATGCTGTTGCTAAAAACATAATCGGATCTATAATTAGTAGATTCGAGACTGCTGGTCTTATTATTGTGGGAGCTAAAATATTGCAATTAACATATATACAAGCTTCCGAGTTTTATTTTGAACATCAAAAAAAATATTTTTTTGACAGTTTAGTAAATTTTATGATTTCTGGACCAGTATTTGTACAAATACTGGAAGGTAATAATTCGATACAACGCAATAGAGAAATTATGGGAGCCACTGATCCAGCGAATGCGTTAGCAGGCACCATTAGATCTGATTATGGTTATAATTATACTAAAAATGCCATCCATGGATCGGATTCTAAAAAATCTGCTATACGTGAAATTTCCTATTTCTTTGATACATAAAAACATGCAGATACATTATCTTTTATAAAAGTAATCATTTTAGCTACACAAAAAAATGATTTTTGATTAGTGAATTAGTTTATCAAAAAAATAGTGTTAATGCCAAAATACAGATCAATTTAAGTCAAAAAGAATATCGGTAATATAGTCAATTTCTATTGAGCGAATGCTCATAGAGCATTACTGTTGATCAACTTTCGTAAAATTGGATCTTGAGAAGTATATCTTTATGTATGCAAAAAAGGTTAATTTACTTAACATGAACAAAGAAGAATTATTAATTTTTTTTGATAAATTAGGTGAAAAACCTTTTCGTTCTCATCAAATAATGAGATGGATATATCATTATTATTGTGATGATTTTAATTACATGACAAATATAAGTAAGTCTCTAAAAGAGAGATTGAAACAAATAGCGGAAATCCGTGCGCCAATCATTATAAAAGAACAACTATCTTCAGATGGAACAATTAAATGGGCTATGAAAATTGATGAACAACAAATCGAAACAGTTTATATTCCTGAAAATAAGAGAACCACTTTGTGTGTTTCATCACAAATTGGATGCCCTTTAGGATGTAGTTTTTGTGGAACAGCGCAACAGGGATTTAACAGAAATCTGAATGTATCGGAGATAATTGGTCAAGTTTGGAGAGCAGCGCAACTTATCAATCTTAATAAAAAAATAAAAATAAAAAATAATAGATTTCCTATTACTAATATAGTGTTTATGGGTATGGGAGAGCCATTATTAAATATTGTTAACGTTGTATCGGCGATCAGAATTATATTAGATGACTTTGGTTTTAAGTTATCGAAACGACATATTACGCTCTCAACTGCTGGGATCGTACCAGGTATAGAAAAATTAAAAAATATGATTGACATCCCATTAGCTATATCTCTACATGCTCCAAATGATATCATTAGAAATAAGATTATGCCAATTAATAAAAAGTACAATATTAATAGCGTATTAGAAGCAGCGCGTAGGTATTCGATGGACACTAAATCTAATCACGGTAGAATAACAATAGAGTATGTATTGTTAAAAAATATTAATGACGATGTCCTGCACGCCCATCAATTAGCAAAACAACTTCAAGGTATTCCGTGTAAAATTAACTTGATCCCATGGAACCCAATTCCGAATATACGATATGCATGTAGCTCACAGATTCGTATGCGTGCATTTCTTAAAGTTTTGTTGAAATATAATATAGTAACCATCATACGTAAAATAAGAGGAGCGGACATTAATGCTGCCTGTGGACAATTAACAGGAGAAGTAATTAACCGTATAAATTTACAATATAACTCGTTATAAACGATATCATTGTATTTAATATTATTATAAGATTAATAAGACGGAATTTTTTAAAAAAGGGTCATAAATGTAATATGACAATTACGCATATTGCTATGTATCATAAAATTATAAAAATTACGATTCCTATTATAAATATAATTAAATCTCTTAATTGATATAATCAATAAATTCAAAAAATATATTTATTGTGTAAAAACATAAAAATATGGGAGATTATATGAATAATGTTACGAACATTGTTCGTCGAAAATCTACACGTATTTATATTGGCAATGTTCCTATTGGAGATGGCGCTCCAATTGCGGTACAATCCATGGTAAATACTCGTACTACAGATATTTTAGAAACAGTTACTCAAATTAACGCCCTAAAAAAAGCAGGAGTAGATATTGTCCGAATATCGATACCTACTATGGATGCAGCTGAAGCTTTCAAAATAATTAAACAACAAGTAATTAATACTCCATTAGTAGCAGATATTCATTTTGATTACCGTATTGCATTAAAAGTAGCTGAATACGGAGCAGATTGCCTACGTATCAATCCCGGTAATATCGGGAATAATAAACGTATTCGATCTGTAGTGCATTGTGCTCAAGATAAAAATATATCTATTCGTATTGGTGTAAATTCTGGATCTCTTGAGCGTGATTTACAAAAAAAGTATGACGGAAATCCAACAGAAAATGTATTATTAGAATCAGCAATGAGACATGTAGATATTTTAGATAAATTAAACTTTCATCAATTTAAAGTTAGCGTTAAATCTTCTGATGTGCTAATAACAATACAAGCCTACCGCGCATTGGCATCAAAAATAGATCAACCATTACATATAGGTCTTACTGAAGCTGGAGCTTTGCGTAATGGGACAGTAAAATCTGCAATGGCTGTAGGTTTCTTATTAAACGAAGGCATCGGGGATACAATACGTATATCATTAGCTACAGATCCTATAGAAGAAGTTAAGGTGGCATTTGACATTTTAAGAGCTTTGAGAATTCGCGCTCATGGTATTAATTTTATAGCTTGTCCGGGATGTGCTCGACAAGAATTTAACGTAATCAATGTAGTTAATGCGTTAGAAGAAAAAGTAAGTGATATTACAACGCCTATGGATGTATCTATTATTGGATGTGTAGTTAACGGACCAGGAGAAGCATTAAAATCAACCATTGGTGTTGCCGGTGCACGTAATAAAAGTGGTATATATGAAGATGGTATACGGCAAAAAAAACGCTGCGATAACATATCAATAATTGAAGAATTAGAACGTCGTATTCGAGCTAAATCTAAATTATTAGACCCAAATAACCACAACATTACCCCTACCACATATAATAAATAATTGAAGATTACAAATGCTTAAATATGATAAAAATATCCAATCTGTCCGCGGTATGCATGATTATTTGCCGAAAGATACGATTCTATGGCAATACATAGAAAATATACTTATAACTATATTAGACAGTTACGGATACAAGGAGATTAGATTTCCTATTATTGAAGACACAAATTTATTCAAACGCTCAATCGGAGAAGTGACAGATGTAATAGAAAAAGAAATGTATAATTTTACTGATCGCAACGGTAATAATTTAACGTTACGTCCAGAAGGAACATCTGGATGCGTTCGCGCGGGTATTAAGCATGGGCTGTTTTATCACCAAGAACAACGTCTGTGGTATCTCGGTCCGATGTTTCGCTATGAACGTCCCCAAAAAGGACGTTATAGGCAATTTCATCAATTTAGTGCTGAAGCTTTTGGTCAAATCGGACCCGACATAGATGCTGAGTTAATTTTAATTACTGCTCGTTGTTGGAAAAAATTAGGAATTAATCATCATTTATCGTTAGAACTAAATTCAATTGGCTCTTTATCATCTAGAATAAATTATCGTAAAAAATTAATAACTTTTTTAGAAAAAAATTTAAGCAATTTGGACAGCAATGCTCTACGTCGTTTATACTCTAATCCATTGCGTATCTTAGATACTAAAAATACTAAAACTAAGGAATTACTACTTAATGCGCCTATATTAAGCGATTATTTAGATGATGATTCACGTGTTCATTTTTCCGAATTATGTCAATTATTAAATCTCTTAGGAGTGCCGTACAGGGTTAATCCGTACTTAGTACGCGGTTTAGATTATTATAACAAAACAGTTTTTGAATGGGTTACTGATAGTTTAGGAGTAAAAAAAACTATTTGTGCTGGTGGCCGTTATGATGAATTAGTCCAAGAATTAGGAGGGTATTCAGCACCTGCGATAGGATTTTCCATAGGATTAGAACGTGTGATATTATTAATACAAGAAATTAATAATATTAGCATTTTACATAAAAATATATATATTGATGTATATTTCATTAGTATAGGGGATAATTCTCGAAAACATGCAATGTTATTGTCTGAAAATATTCGTTCAACATTACCATCTCTGCGATTAATGGTACATCATGGAGGAGATGATATAAAAAAACAATTTTATTGTGCTAATAAACATAAACCACAAATCGTATTAATCATGAACGAAAAAAATGCTCTTGACAAAACGATTATTCTAAAAAATTTACAATCAAAAACTCAAGAAATATTAAAACATGATGCAGTTTCCGAAAGATTAAAACATATACTACATATTACGTGTAATTCTACTGATAATAAATGATCATAAAAATGATATGAATTTTTTTATAAAATATAGTATCACTAATATTTAGCGCATCTTATCAGGTTTGAAGAATATACATAAAATTAAAATTATGACGATGCAGATCAAAATTATTTAAACATTAATCTATTTATACATACTCAAAAAAATAAAATCTAATCTTTCGGTAATTAATAAGAGCTATTGCTAGAATTTGTAATGATTATATTATACTTTAATCATTAAATAATTATTCAAAATAGAAATAGCTTTATTGTGTTATTTAAGACTGATATTATGTATATTTATACAATCGCTTATTTATGGGTAATTAAATAATGCTACCTATCATCACTCTAATTGGGCAAAAAAATGTAGGTAAATCTACTTTATTCAATAAATTAACACATACACATGATGCTTTAATATCTAATTATCCAGGATTAACACGAGATCGACAATATGGTTATTTTCAATGCAAACAATTTAAATCTATTCTTATTGATACTGGGGGTATTGATAAATTTTGTAGTACAAAAACAGAAAATATTCAAAGTTACGTAACCTATCAAACAATTCTCGCAATGCAAGAAGCTGACATTTTATTATTTGTTATGGATAGACAATCTGTAGGAACATCTATAAATAATGATATTTTTAATTTTTTAAAAAAAATAAAAAAAAACATATTTGTTGTCATTAATAAAATTGATAACATCCCGCATCATATACACACCATGATATGGGATTATTGTTCTTTTGGTATAAAAAATATTATTTTTATTTCAGCGATTCATGGGCATGGAATTGATAATTTATTAGAAAAAATATCTTCATTAATTTCAAAAAATATATTTTTTTCCAACAATAAAATACCTGAAAGTCATATAAATAATACTATTTATCAAAACCACATCATTAATACGTCATTTAATAAAGTAAATGCCGCTATCGCAGTAGCTGTTGTAGGACGCCCCAATTCCGGTAAATCTACTTTTGTCAATCATATTTTAGGAGAAACCCGTATGATTACCTGTAGTACACCAGGAACTACTCGAAATTGCATTCATATGCCTATAATGTATGACAAACAAAAATACATATTGATTGATACAGCAGGCGTACAAAAAAATAAAAGAATAGATAATGTAGCGGAGCAAATTTCCATTCTAAAAACATTTCAAATCATTAAGACCGCGCACGTCCTACTATTCATAGGAGACGCAAATCTGGGGATATCTGACCAAGATTTACATTTGTTACAATTTATCCTAAATTATGGTAAAGCATTAATAATCGTTATTAACAAGTGGGATTTGATATCCCCAGATTTGCGCAATACAACTAAAAAAAACTTATACGAAAAAATAAATTTTATTAATTTTACTCAAATACATTTTATTTCAGCATTGTATGGGAATGGAATTAAAGCGTTATTTCAAGCAATCAAAGCAACAAATTTATGTTCTCGTTATACAAAAACCATCAATACAGCATATTTAATCCGAACATTGCACGCTGCAATCACTAAATACCCTCCCCCATTTTTACATGGTAAAAGAATTAAACCCAAATATATCCATATTGGAAAAAATGAACCATTAACTCTGATTATCCATGGCACTCACGTCAGCAAATTACCTGATGATTATAAACGATATCTAAAAAAATATTTTTATCGTATGTTAAACATCACAGGTGTTTTATTACACATTCAATTTAAAGATAATATTAATCCATTTATTAACAAATAAAAATATGTCATATTCAACACATACAGACGCAACACAAGCAATTTTTATTTGCGCAGAATTGAAAACAATCAACGAACATATTATATTGAGCTTTAACGATCTATTGCTTCTATATAATTTAATTTCAAAGCATTACAAGTATATTGTCTAATTTTATTTACTAATATAAGATCCCCATTTAAATTCTTAGTATATGACGGGATCATATCTATCAGTTTATTTTTCCATACATCACTATTAATTTTATTGTTAAACATTGTATTTAAAAGTTGTAATATTATTGAAACTACAGTAGATGCCCCAGGAGATGCACCAAGAAGCGCCGATAAAGTACCATCACCCGAATTAACCACCTCTGTTCCAAATTGTAAAATACCTCTCCTGTTGCTATTTCTTTTAATAATTTGAACACGTTGTCCTGCTGTTACTAAAGTCCAATCTGACGGATTAACTGTCGGATAGTATTCTCTAAGCTCGTCAATACGGTTCATGTTTGACATAACTAACTGACTGATTAAATACTTAATCAAATCAAAATTATCTATCCCAGCTTGCAAAATCGGAATAACATTATGCTTATTTAAAGAATGAAATAAATCTAGCCATGATCCATATTTTAAAAATTTACTACTGAAAGTTGCGAATGGGCCAAACAGCAAAATCTTCTCGCCATTCAATATTCTAGTATCTATATGAGGTACTGACATTGGAGGTGCGTTAACAGATGCTTTCCCATACACTTTAGCTAAATGTTGTTCAACTATCTTCGGATTTTTTGTGACTAAAAACTGACCTCCTACCGGAAATCCAGCATATCCATAAACTTCTGGAATTCCAGAAGTTTGCAAAAGATTAAGAGATCTTCCTCCGGCTCCTATAAAAACATAATTTGTACGAATACATTTTTTGTGCTTACACCGTCGATCAATTACATGCACATCCCAAGTTGCGTCGTTATTATTTTGTACAGATACAACATCATGCTGTAAATACATTTTAAAATTTACATTTTTTTTTAATTCATTCAACAATTGCTGAGTAAGTGCTCCAAAATTAACATCTGTACCCATCTCCATGCGAGTAGCGGCTATTTTCTGCGATACATTACGTCCATCAATAATAAGAGGAGTCCACTGACGAATTTGCTGTAAATCTTCCGAATATACCATACCACTAAACAAAACACTATTCAGCAATGCTTGAAAGCGTTTTTTTAAAAAACAAACGTTTTCTTCGCCCCATACAAAACTCATATGTGGTACATTATTAATAAAAGAACTAGGATATTTAAGTACTTTTATTTCTACTAAATATGCCCAAAATTGCCGCGATATTTCAAACGCTTCATTAACAGCAATAGCCTTTGAAATATCAACGGAACAATTTTTATTATTATACTGGGTATAGTTAAGCTCGCAAAATGCTGCATGTCCTGTACCAGCGTTATTCCATACATTAGAGCTTTCCTGTGCTGGCTGACTAAGACGCTCATATATATGAATTCTCCAAGTCGGCTCAAGAATTGTTAAGAACATACCAAAAGTTGCGCTCATAATCCCAGCACCAATCAGCACTATATCTGCTGAAGATGTAATTTTAATCAATCGATGTTGTTGATTTATAACAGCAACATTACTCATATATTTACTCAAATAATAGTATACTTAACATATTTAGTTATCATAACTAAGACAAAAAATTTTAATAACATGCAATTTATACACCACACAAAAATCCTTATGATTAGATCATATCTCAATAAAGAAATAAAAAATAAACACCAAAAAAAATAACTAAAAACAGCATTAAATCATATTTTTAACGTTCAATACAAATAACGTAATTAAAATAATAATTTTATTTTAATAAAAACTTAATTGTTGATACATCACGCATACAATATAATTACAATTAATACCATATTAATTTACACATAATCTTAATAAAATTCTATAATGATTAATTTTTATAACCTGTATTCTAAACTTGATTAATTATATAATTCATGATAAAATTAGCATCGTTAGGTGTTATAGAAAGATAATTATAATCTATAGTGTGCTTTTCCTTGATCTTATAGATTTAGCCTATTGATGTTCGGGATTTGGTTTTTGAGTTTGGTTGTTTTTTGGTGTCTGTGTTTTTGGTATGCGTTGTTTAAATTTTGGTTTTAGAGGACATGGTGATGAAAAGAAATTGCAGTCGTAGCAGTGTCGTTACTGTAGTATAGGGTATACTGATAATTGTAATGTTGACTTTTGTTAAAGAGGCTTTGACTTTTGATGATGTGTTGATCGTTCCGTCTCGTTCGAGGGTGCTTCCTGCGGAGACGGTTTTAAAAAGTTTTTTGACTAGTGCTGTTTCTTTGAACATTCCTGTTGTATCATCGGCGATGGATACAGTGACTGAGTCGAGTCTAGCTATCGCTTTAGCGCAAGAAGGCGGAGTGGGTTTTATTCATAAAAATATGTCTTTGGATCACCAGATTAATGAGGTACGTCGGGTTAAACGTTATGAAAGCGGAATAGTAACGAATCCTCAATGTGTTACTCCTGATACGACTCTATTGCAAGTGAAGGGGTTGACCTCTCGCAATGGATTTGCTGGCTATCCAGTTGTGATGAACACAAATGAGTTAGTTGGAATTGTTACGAGTCGTGATGTACGGTTTGTCAGTGATTTATCAAATTTTGTTTTTTCTGTTATGACTCCTAAAGAACGTTTAATTACAGTGTTGGAAAAGGAAAATAGAGAAGTAGTATTAAGTAAAATGCATGATAAAAGAGTAGAAAAAATTTTGTTGATTGATGCTGCATTTCGTCTTAAAGGTATGATCACTGCAAAGGATTTTGAAAAAGCAGAACGTAAACCGTATGCGTGCAAAGATAATTATGGAAGGTTATGTGTTGGAGCTGCTATTGGAGTAGGAGAGGATTATAAAGAGCGTGTTGAAGGGTTGGTTGATGCTGGTTTAGATGTATTACTTGTTGATTCTTCTCATGGGCATTCAGAGAGAGTATTAGATTGTATTGCAACAGTTCGAAATATGTATCCTAATTTATCAATTATAGGGGGCAATGTTGTTACAAAAGAAGGTGCATTAGAATTGGTTAAATCTGGTGCTAGCGCAGTGAAAGTTGGTATTGGGCCTGGTTCTATTTGTACAACTCGTATTGTTACTGGTGTAGGGATTCCGCAAATTACAGCCATTTCTGATGTAGCGGAAGCCTTAAAAAATACGAATGTCCCGGTTATCGCGGATGGCGGTATTCGTTTTTCTGGTGATATTGCTAAAGCAATAGCGGCTGGTGCACATTGTGTAATGATTGGTTCGTTATTAGCGGGTACAGAGGAATCACCAGGAGATATAGAATTTTATCAGGGCAGATCTTTTAAAACTTATAGAGGTATGGGTTCTTTAGGAGCTATGTCTCAAGGCTCTGCTGATAGATATTTTCAACAACAGGATCCCGTCATTACTCATAAATTGGTTCCGGAAGGGATAGAAGGACGTGTTCCTTATAAAGGAAAATTAGAAACGATTATACATCAATTAATGGGTGGATTGCGCTCTTGTATGGGATTGACAGGCTGCGTTACTATTAATGATTTGAGGACGCACGCTAGGTTTGTACGTGTCAGTTATTCGGGCATGCAGGAAAGTCATGTGCATGATGTAATGATAACAAAGGAATCGCCTAATTATCGGTTACGATGATTATTAATAACTAGTTAAGTTTATGTGTGTATTATACTGCGTTATTTTTGCAGTTTGTGCGGCGTGGTGTCACGAACGTTGTTGATCATTAATATGTGGTTGATCAATGATCGATTAATATAAATAATAGAATAAGCTATAATGTGAAATGTAACAATCATCGTATTTTAGTAATAGATTTTGGATCTCAATATACTCAGTTGTTGTTGAGAAGAATTCGAGAATTAGGAGTATATTCTGAATCTTGTTCTTGGAACATCAGTAAATCTCAAGTATATGCATTTAATCCTAATGGTATTATTCTTTCTGGAGGTCCTTATAGTGTTATCGATAATGATTCTCCGTATATTCCTGAATTTGTGTTTCAATTAGGTATACCTATATTTGGAATTTGTTATGGTATGCAAATTATGTCGTTTCAATTAGGTGGACGAGTAGAACGTGTTATTGCACAGCGTGAATTTGGTTGTACTCAAGTAACAATTCTTTCTAAAAGCGTTTTTATAAATGATATCTATGATTATGTTGATGATGTTACGGGGCGTTTTGCTCTTGATGTATGGATGAGTCACGGGGACGTTGTTACTACTGTTCCCAAAGATTTTACGGTTATTGGTGTTAATAAGTATCGACAAGTTGCTATGATGGCTAATGAAGATCGTCATTTATATGGTGTTCAATTTCACCCGGAAGTTACCCATACTAAAAAAGGAAAAAGTATTTTAGAACGTTTTATTACGTGTATTTGTCGCTGTAAATCTTCTTGGAAAATAGCGAATATTATTGATGATATTGTTATGGATACTCGTGTAAAAGTAGGTAATGATAAAGTAGTGCTTGGGTTTTCAGGTGGGATTGATTCCCTTGTTACAGCTTTATTATTACGACGCGCAATTGGTCATCAATTTATCTGTATTTATATTGATAATGGGTTATTATCAAATTATGAATTTGATCGAATTAAAAATTTTTGTGCTCTAAATTGTAATTTAGATATTATTTATTTGTCGCAAGAACAACGATTTTTCAATGCTTTAATTGGAGTTAATGATCCAGAAAAAAAAAGAAAAATAATTGGTAGAGTTTTTACAGAAGTTTTTGAAGAGCAGATTCGTAATTTAGTAGCTGTAAAATGGTTAGCTCAAGGTACTATATATTCAGATGTTATTGAATCTGGTGTATCTTTATCTTCTTTTAAAAATGTGATTAAATCGCATCATAATGTAGGTGGTTTTTGTGGAATTACGGATATTCAATTACTCGAGCCTATAAGAAATTTATTTAAAGATGAAGTTCGCAGTATTGGATTAGATTTAGGGATACCTTATGATATAGCTTATCGTCATCCGTTTCCAGGACCTGGATTGGCTATTAGAATATTAGGTGAAGTAAAAAAAGAATATTGTGATATTTTACGTAGAGTGGATTTTATTTTTATCGAAGAACTTAAGCGTGAACATTTATATTCCAAAATTAGTCAGGCCTTCGCAGTATTTTTACCAACTCATTCAGTAGGAATACAGGGTGATCAGCGTAAGTATAAGTGGGTAATTGCTCTTCGTGCAGTGGAAACTATAGATTTTATGACAGCACATTGGGCTTATTTATCTTATGATTTTTTAAATAAGGTATCTAATCGTATCGTCAATGAAGTTGAGGAAGTATCTCGTGTGGTGTATGATATTTCCTCAAAACCTCCAGCTACTATTGAATGGGAATAAACGTATTATACAGTATATAGGTTAAATATTTTTGTGTACTTTTATTGTTTTATGTGACATACAATTTAAAGTATGTACTCCCACTATGGAAGTACATACTTTACTCATTAAATGTGTATCAATAGTAAAAATTTTATAATACAATGAGAAGAGTATGCGATCAATGCTATAAAATTAAATATGTATATATGTTATGAGGATTGGTATTTATGTAGTTTATGATGTCATCTCTTGTGGAGATGACATCATAAACTACATAACAATAAATATATATGCGTAATAATTATTTCATAGTGTTTTATAAAAGTTAATGTGGTTATTATTGTTTTAATAATTTTTGTAATGGATGTATTGTTTTAATTTTTGAAAATATTTTATCTTTCATTTTAATGAGTGACGAATTATCTCAGAATTTTATTGACGGTTGGTTAGGGGAGTTAAGATTAAATTTTGCTTTGCGTGGTGGACGCAGTGTGTTGACCAGATGTAAGCATGTTGGTCCGTTTTACGTGAAAAAAGTTTTTTACTCTGAAAACGATAATACTCCGCATGTATATTTGTTACATCCTCCTGGTGGATTAGTGGGAGGGGACAAATTAGTACTGGATGTTAAATTAGAATCAGACAGCCGGGTATTGTTAACGACACCTGGTGCTGCTAAATTTTATCGTAGTAACGGTCTGTATTCAGAACAGAAACATATATTTAGATTAGAACGTAATACTGCTTTAGAATGGGTTCCTCAAAGTAGTATTTTTTTTCCTAAATCTAAAGCAAAAATAGATACTACTTTTATTATAGAACAAGGATCAAGAGTTATATCATTTGATATGTTATGTTTTGGAAATTTATCATTAGGTAGTTCTACTTATCCGGAGGAAGTAGATATACATTTGAATATTTGTTTATCTGATTCAATTGGATTACAGGAACGTTTGCGGATTAATGAATTAAATTGTGTTATGAAATTAGGCGGGTTCCGAATAAGTGCTTTACTTTTTGCTGTTCCATCGGATGAAAAAACATTATATAAGGTACGTAAATTAATAACATCAGTTAAACATTTTCAAGTTGGAGGCGCTACATTGTTAGATGAGATTCTTGTAGTACGATTATTAGGTAATGACAATCAGTATTTAAAAAAAATGCTTCATCATATTTGGTATACTATACGTCCTTTTATAATAGGGAAAAAAGCTATGCTACCGCGTATTTGGTTGACATAAGTCAGGAAAATCTATGAAGTTATTACCTCGGGAAAAAGATAAATTATTGTTATTTACAGCAGCATTGTTAGCAGAAAAGCGTCGAAATCGCGGGTTAAAATTAAATTATCCAGAAGCAATAGCATTAATTAGCGCTGTAATTTTGGAGGGTGCTCGTGAAGGGAAAAGTGTTGCGGAATTGATGGATGTAGGTAAAAATGTATTGACTAGAGATGATGTTATGATAGGAGTACCTGAAATGATTACTAATGTACAAGTAGAAGCTACTTTTAGTGATGGAACCAAATTAGTAACAGTACATGATCCAATAATTTAATGAATGAATGAGGATACCAATAATATTATGATACCAGGTGAATTCTATATTTCTCATGGAAATATAGAATTGAATGTTGGAAGACAACAAGTATTAGTAACAATTATAAATACTGGAGATAGGCCCATACAGATTGGTTCTCATTTTCATTTTTATGAGGTTAATAGTGCTTTAAAATTTAATCGAGTTATCACTCGCGGATTTCGTTTAAATATTCCATCAGGAACAGCAATACGTTTTGAACCAGGACAGTTTAGGACCGTAGAACTTGTAAAATATGCAGGTGCATGTAAAATTTATGGGTTTTGTAAAGCCATTATGGGAAAGTTAGATTAGTTATGTTACTATCCAAGCATGATTATGCTTCTTTATTTGGACCAACTATTGGTGATTCTGTACGATTAGCAGATACTGAATTGTGGATAAGAATAGAAAAAGATTTTACTGTGTATGGGGAAGAAGTAAAATTTGGGGGAGGTAAAGTTATACGAGATGGTATGGGTCAAGGACAAATGAGTAGTAAAGATTGTGTTGATTTAGTATTGACTAATGCAGTAATTCTTGATTACTGGGGAATAATAAAAGCAGATATTGGTATTAATAATGGTCGTATATCAGGTATTGGAAAAGCAGGAAATCCGGATGTACAGCCAAATGTGACGATATCTATTGGCCCTGGAACAGAGATAATAGCAGCGGAAGGTAAAATTGTTACAGCTGGAGGAATTGACGCTCATGTTCATTTTATTTGTCCTCAGCAAGTAGAAGAAGCATTGTGTTCCGGAATTACTACATTTATTGGAGGCGGTACTGGGCCGGCAACAGGAAGTAATGCAACTACCTGTACTCCAGGGCCTTGGTTTATATCTCGTATGCTACAAGTAGCAGATACCTTGCCTATTAATATTGGGGTTACCGGTAAAGGTAGTGCTTCTTTCCCTGATGCTTTAGAAGAGCAAATAATTGCAGGGGCGATTGGTTTAAAGGTGCATGAAGATTGGGGTGCAACACCAGCTGCTATCGATTGTTGTTTAAATGTGGCTGATCGTTTTGATATTCAGGTTTCTATGCATACTGATACTTTAAATGAATCAGGATTTGTTGAGGATACCTTATCTGCTATCAAAGGTAGAACAGTGCATGCTTATCATACTGAGGGTGCAGGTGGAGGACATTCTCCAGATATTATACGTATGTGTGGATTTTCTAATGTGTTACCATCATCTACCAATCCTACTATGCCTTATACTGTTAATACAATAGATGAACATTTAGATATGATGATGATTTGTCATAATCTTAATCCTAATCTTCCTGAAGATATGGCATTTTCAGAGTCTAGAATTAGGAGGGAGACAATTGCAGCTGAAGATGTATTACATGATCTTGGAGCTTTATCTATGATTTCTTCTGATTCTCAAGCTATGGGACGAGTCGGAGAAGTGATTTTACGTACTTGGCAGACAGCACATAAGATGAAACAACAGAGAGGTTCATTATTAGGTGATGCTACTAGATATGATGATAATGTTCGCGTAAAACGGTACATTGCTAAATATACAATTAACCCAGCGATAACTCACGGAATTTCTCATGAAGTTGGTTCTGTTGAAATAGGAAAATTGGCAGATTTAGTACTATGGTCTCCTGTTTTTTTTGGAGTTAAACCAGAGTTAATAATTAAAGGCGGTATGATTATCTCTTCTGTTATGGGAGATCCTAATGCTTCTATACCTACTCCTCAACCAGTACATTATCGGTTAATGTTCGGAGCACGTGGTAAAGCAAAACATGCTACACGTATGACTTTTCTATCTCAAGTTGCTTATAATTCAGAATTAACAGATTATTTAAAGTTGGTTAGTTTGATTGGTGAGGTGCGTCATTGCAGAAATATTCAAAAGAAGCATATGATTAATAATTCTTGGCAACCAGTTATTGAAGTAGATTCTCAAACTTACCAAGTACGTGCTAATGGAGAATTATTAACTTGCGAGCCTGCATCTGTATTACCAATGTCACAACGTTATTTTCTTTTTTAACGTGAAATATAATCACATGTGATATATATAAAGTGGATATTGTTTTTTTATTAAATGTTTTGAATAATTGTTTTTTGGTATGAGTGGGGGGGTAATAACAAAAATGATTAGTATTATCATATTCGATGGCAATGAAGAATTGTATATGTGATTTATAATGTGTAGCGATCTTTAATGATATTGTGCGGTGGCAACTGGCAATCTAAATATACTACAAGGATGAATGTTTATAATATAGGTAGAAGTTTAATGCTATATGTACACTGATATATTCTTATCAACAAGATTTACAATAATAGTGTATTGTGGTATTTATTAGGTATATTTTAACGAAATTTTTGATATAATGAAATAAATACTATTTTGAATAAAGAAACAGAGTTTTTTGTGATTGTTATTTTTATAATAATTTGAGACTACAATGATATTTATGTTAATATTTTATAAATATTATTTATATTATTATAATTATGTGTGCTGATCACGGTATTAGTTCAGTCTTGTCTTTAATGCAATTGGTTAGTTCTAACTTTCCTGTGGGGAGTTTTGCTTATTCACGAGGTTTAGAGTGGGCGGTAGAAAATAATTGGGTTAATTCTGTAGAAACTTTTTATTCTTGGCAACAACAATGGATTGATGGGCCATTAATTTATTTAGAATGGCCGATGCTTAAGCGTTGCTACTATTATGCTCAAATTAGAGATGAAATGAATTTTTTTCAATGTGCATTAAGGATATTGTCCTATCGTGACACTCATGAGCTTAGATTAGAAGAGAGACAACGCGGGAAAGCGTTGTCGAGAATAATATTGCAATGGTATCCATTTACGGATGGTGGCACTTGGTTATCAGCTTTAGAACATAGTGGCTTAGCATCAATAGCATGGTTAGGGTATACGTGGAGTATTTCTTTAGAAAATTTAGCGTTAGGATATGCCTATAATATGTTGGAATCTGCTACAATGGCAGGTTTGAAACTGGTGCCTTTTGGGCAAATAACTGCTCAGAGATTATTAAGATCCTTGATGGAACGCCTTCCTAATGATTGGAAGAAATCTGATATGATAGCAGATCATGAACTGGGCAATGGCTTTTTGTTGCAATCTATAGCATCCTCCTGTCATGAGACACAATATTCACGATTATTTCGTTCCTAAAAGTATTTTATTTTTAATAAAATATACGTATATAAAATGTATTATATGGATAATCAATTTTTAATTGGGGGACATGTGTTTTGTTATTAAATCAATATAGAAAACCATTGCGTATAGGTGTAGGAGGTCCTGTAGGATCAGGTAAAACCGCATTACTTGAAGTGTTATGTAAAAGAATGAAGGATAGCTATCAATTAGCGGTGGTGACTAATGATATTTATACTAAAGAAGATCAACGTATTTTGATCGATGCAAATGCTTTGTCGGCTGACCGTATTGTTGGAGTAGAAACTGGAGGATGTCCACATACTGCTATTCGTGAAGATGCTTCTATGAATTTATTAGCTGTAGAAGAATTAATATCGAAGTTTAACAATTTGGATATCATTTTTATTGAAAGTGGTGGAGATAATTTGAGTGCTACTTTTAGTCCAGAATTGTCAGATTTAAATTTATACGTTATTGATGTAGCTGCAGGTGATAAAATACCTCGAAAAGGTGGACCAGGTATTACACGTTCTGATTTTTTAATAATTAACAAAATTGATTTAGCTGAATATGTAGGAGCATCTTTGGAAATAATGAATCGTGATACAAATCTTATGCGTAAAGGTTTACCGTGGTCTTTTACTAATTTAAAAACAGGTCATGGTGTACAATCCGTTGTTGATTTTATTTTGAGACAACGGCTCTATTTGCAATAAAGAACAATATAGTAGTTCATTGAAATTTTCTCGTAATAACGATTTTGTTATGAAAAATAAACATATGAATTTTTTAAAAAACTATATAGATATAGATATATATTAATTATATATTTGATGTAGATCTTCCGCATCTACTTATATTTGTGTTCTTTCATTTTAACGGTTGCTTGATACCAGAACCAGAACAGGAAATGTAAAAATTGTTTAATTAAATATTAAATTACGGCTGCGTGTATTTCCGTATGTAAAATGATTGAAAAAATTATGTCTAGCGTATATATAGTACAATCACGGATTATTGTTTAAATATATAGCAGGAAGAAGGAGTAACGATATTGTTATTACGGTTTTTGTGGTAATTCCAGGCATTTATAGAAACGTAGATCAATCTAGCAAATAATATTGAAAAACTGATTAATAATATCCATTTGGCAACTCGTATTTTTTTTTTTCTTTTCATAAAAATAATGTGAAAATTATTAAGATAATCCCTCATTGTAACATTTCTCGCTAGAAATCACAAATATTCTATGAAATATATGTTTTTATTTAATCTTAAAATTATTATTTATTAAAGTATGTATCGTTATGAAATGCATTTTCATTGTAAAATGTTTTTTTATTCAAAAAAATCAGATTAAAAATTAATAAAAGTTATTTATTTTTTTTTGAGGAAATTGATTTTTTATGGATTTAAAAAATTAATTATTAAATAATTTGTTTGATTATTTATCGTACTTATTTTGACTTGCACGGTGTTTGTGTGAATATATAGAAATTTAATTATTGTTAATATAATATGAAATATTATAATAAAATACTTCTAATTTTTGATGCAGATGTTTTTTATATTAGTTTCTTTGGAGATAAGTACATCTTCATCATAACACACTGTATTTGAATATTTATTTTATTTTTAAGCGCAATATGATGATACTATTTGCAATAGTTGTAACTTAAAATAATATTTATTAAAATTAAAATCATAATATAGATAGATTATGTTATATAATTCCGTTGTTTGTATTTGACTTACATTGTATATAGGAGAGTAAATGATTTAATATATTAAAAGTGAATTTTTATTTCATCAATAAAATTCTTCAAATATCAATTTAAATAATATCCCATATTTATTATCTAAATATGGGATATTATTTAAATTGATATTTGAAAGTATAATTGCTTAGGTTTAAGTATTTGCTTTCATGGAGAACAAAATTGATATGAAAATAGTTGAAATTAAACATCCATTAGTACGTCACAAATTAGGGCTAATGCGTATTTGTGATATTAGCACGAAACGTTTTAGAGAATTGTCTTCAGAATTAGGTAGTCTATTAACTTATGTAGCTACCGATGATTTAGAAGTGGAAATAGTAACTATTAAAGGGTGGTGTGGATTGGTGAAAATTGCGCGTATTAAGGGAAAAAAAATAACAGTGGTACCAATTTTACGCGCTGGATTAGGCATGATGAATGGTGTATTGGAGCATCTTCCAAGTGCACGTATTAGTATAATAGGGATTTATCGTAATGAAATTACTTTTGAGCCGATTCCGTATTTTCATAAATTAGTTTCTAATATTAATGAACGTATGGCTATGGTGTTAGATCCTATGTTAGCTACTGGCGGATCAATAATTGCTACTATTGATTTATTAAAGAAATTTGGATGTAATAATATAAAGGTTTTGTCGATAGTAGCGGCCCCAGAAGGAATTAAAGCTTTGGAAGAAAAGCATCCAGATATTGAATTATACTTAGCCTCTATAGATCAAAAAATTAATAAAAACGGTTACATTATACCGGGATTTGGAGATGCAGGTGATAAAACATTTGGAACTAAATAATATATGATCTCTTATAATTAAGGATTTTTTAATTATTTTAAGTGTATTTGCTATACAGATCTTATATTACGGATTTTTCATCGAAAATTAATAATAATAATAATATAAAGATACATGCATATATATACATGCGCTGTTATCTATGTGATACATGTGTATCATGTAGATAACGTAATACGATCCGATCATGATCAATAGGTTTAAAAGATTTAAATACTTGTTCGATAGTACCAGTTTGGTCGATGATGAAACTAACACGATGTATGCCGTTATATGTTTTTCCCATAAAATTTTTTTCTCCCCACACTCCAAATTTCTTGGAAATTTGGCAGTTTTCATCATAAAGTAAAGTAAAGTTTAACATTTCTTTTTCAGAGAATTTGAAAAGTTTTTCTGATTTATCGTTACTAATTCCAATTACCTCTATACCTAATTTTCTGAATGTATCCATATTGTCTCTTAATTTACATGCCTGTATAGTACATCCTGGTGTCATAGCTTTAGGATAGAAATAAATAAGAATTTTTTTCCTTCCTATATGAGAATCGATACTAACTAAAACACCATTTTGATCAGGTAAATTAAATTGAGGTGCTGTGTCTCCAGGCTGCAATAATGCCATTATATGCTCCATTAATAATCAATAGTTATATATACACTAAATAATTCACGATTAAATTTTAATATTATTTTTAATCTCTGTATAGAAATACATAAATTATTTAATAAAAAAATTTTATGTTTATGTATGTTCATGGAAAAAATTAGGCTTTAATATACGAAAGCGATTAAAATTATTTTTAAAAAATTTTAAATTATAATATTTTAAAATATTATTAACGAAGAATAATTTACTTAATAATTAAAAATATAATGAAAATAATTTTTAATTAATTTAAAATATTAAACGGTAGTAAAAGATAAGCATGTTTATTAATAATATATATTTTAATATTATTAAAAATAACCTTATTGTTTGTTATATATGAAGAACGGTTAATATTTTTATTTGATATTTTTAGCCATTTTATTTGAATGTTTTTATTGAATAACAATATTTTACAAGATTCCGTTTATTGGAGACAATAGTTCATGTTTATGGGAAGTATAGTAGCATTAATTACCCCAATGGATTTAAAGGGCACTGTAGATCGAATAAGTTTAAAAAAACTTGTTGATCATCATGTAGTCAGTGGTACGTCAGCTATTGTTTCCGTTGGTACAACTGGAGAGATGTCTGGGCTTACACATGAAGAGCATGTTGATGTGGTTATGCGAACCTTAGAGTTTAGCGATGGTAGATTGCCCGTTATAGCAGGTACTGGTGCTAATTCAACGGCAGAGGCGGTTGCATTAACTAATAAATTTAATGATAGCGATATAGCAGCTTGTTTAAGCGTAACCCCTTATTATAATCGTCCCAATCAAGAAGGATTATTTCAACATTTTAAGGCTATTTCAGAAAGCACAGACTTACCTCAGATATTGTATAACGTTCCAATACGTACTGGTTGCGATATGTTACCGATTACTGTTTCTCGCTTAGCAAAAATAAAAAATATAGTTGGTATTAAAGAGGCGACAGGAAACTTAAATAGAGTAAATCAATTAAAACAGTTGGTTCATGAAGATTTTATTTTGTTGAGCGGAGATGACTTAAGTGCATTAGATTTTATGAAACTTGGAGGAGTTGGGGTAATTTCCGTTACAGCAAATATTGCTGCAAAGGAAATGGCTGAGTTATGTAAGTTAGCAAATGAAAATGATTTTTCAACCGCACAACACATTAATCAGCGCTTGATGCCTGTGCACCAAGCGCTATTTATTGATTCTAATCCTATACCAGTGAAATGGGCTTGTAAAGAATTAGGATTAATATCGCATTATGTTTTGCGTTTACCTATGACTGTTTTATCTGAGGTACATCGTGATGTTCTAAAGCAAGCTTTAATAGATTCAGGGTTATTTTATAATCAGTCTAATTATAAATAATTATTTATATAAGGGTTATAATGTTAACTTTTTTAGAGATTTTGTGTATAATATTGCTATCAGCTTGTTCTTTCGGAATATACAAGGAAGAACGTTGTAAGCTTAATGGTGATTTATCATATTTAGATGCGGCATCTTTGGTGAAATTAAATATACCGGAAGATTTAGATGGTGTATTACCTATATCATATGATGATTATGTTATTCCTGATGTTACCAGAGAAGATAATAATATTGCTCAAAAAGTAGGTAAACAACTATACATATGTCCTCCGTTAATTTTTTCTACAGATATGTCACATGAATCATGTTTAATTAATATTGAAGATTAATTTTAATATAAGCAATCAGTAATACTTTTTTTGTTGAGATTATTTTCAATATATGTATTAAAAATAATAACTACATGTTTATTATTCAGTATTCAATTACTCCCCATATAATAAACATGTATCTTAGTTTCAGAACTGTTATAATAATACATTATGCATTTATTGTATTAGTATTAAATCTTCTATAATTTTTTTATATATAGAGCTAAGTAATTTTAAATCAATTAGATCAATGTATTCGTTAACTTTATGAATCATATGGTTACGCGCTCCTAATTCTATGACTTCTGTTCCCATTTTAGCTATAAAACGTCCATCAGAAGTACCTCCTGTAGTTTCTAATCGAGGTTCAAATTTTTGGTAATATTTAATTGCATTGATTGCAACGTTAGTTAATTGTCCAGGTTTACTAAAATAAGGCTCTGCAGAAAGTTTCCAATTGATATTATAAGGTAAAGTATGACGTGTGAATATGTCATTTATGTATCTTTTAATATTGTCAATAGAACATTTATCATTAAAGCGTACATTAAAATTTAATATAACTGTATGGGGTGTAACATTGTTGTTCTTATGATTAGAATAAATATTAGTAATTTGTATAGCAGTAGGAGGAAATAATATACTTTTTTCTCGATCCCATGTAATGTTTAGCAAATCTGACAGTGCTGGAATGATTAAATGTATTGGATTTTTAGAGAATTGAGGATAGGCTACATGTCCTTGAGATCCGTGTATTGTCAGTTGTCCAGTAAGTGATCCACGTCTACCATTTTTTATAACATCACCTAGTTGATCTTGACTGGATGGTTCTCCGACTATGCAATAGTTTATATGTTCATTACGTGCAATTAGAGATTCTACAACTTTTGTGGTTCCGTTGATACCACTGCCTTCTTCGTCAGAAGTGATAAGAAATGCAATCCGTCCTTGATAATTAGGATATTGGTCGATAAAATTGGCAGTGGCTACTAACATAGCTGCTAATGCCCCCTTCATATCAATTGCGCCTCGCCCATGTAACATATTATTATGTACTAATCCTGAGAACGGAGGGTAATCCCAGAATTGAGGATCTCCAGGATCGACCACATCAGTATGCCCAATAAACAATAATGTGGTGTGTTTTTGTTGTTTTTTACAACTATGAAATGCCCAAAGATTAAGGGTGTTATCAAAGCGCATTAACTCTACATTAAAATTTAGTTTTTCTAAATAATTTGCAATTATTTCATGACAACTATGATGGTTTGGGCTAACCGAAGGTTGCTGAATTAATTTTTGAGCTAATGTTATTAGCGCTGAATAATTCATTTTATATTTTCCCGTGGTAATAGTTCTGATAAAATTATTTTGAATTTAATAATTCACACGAATAAATCATATATATAATCAATGTAAAATTCAGATATACAACTATACCGATATTTATTGATATAGTTGTATATAGATGTTTTTTATAAAAATTAAACATTTTTGGTGATCTGTTGTTTTAGGATTTTTTGAGTAATTTATATGATTTATTGATCACGTAGTCCACAGTAAAGTCAAAAAATTTAAATAATTGATGTGATGGAGCTGATTTTCCGAATGTCTTCATACCAATGATTTCACCATATATTCCAACATACTTATACCAATAGTCAGTGCTACTAGCTTCGATAGCTATTCTATTAATTATTGTGCTTGGTAATACGTATTCACGATATGATTTATCTTGCTGATCAAATATATTAGTAGAAGGTAACGAGATGACTCGTATTTTATAGCCTTCATCAGTTAATCGGTAATATGCTTGTATTGCTAATATTATTTCTGACCCAGTAGCAATTATAATTAATTCAGGGATATTTTGACAATCTTTAAGAATATATCCTCCGCGATTAATGTTATTAATTTGTGTTGATGTGCGTTCTTGCTGCATGAGATTTTGTCTAGATAAAATCAATGCGGTTGGCCCATGGTGTTCAATTGCTGATTTCCAGGCAATTGCTGTTTCTACTTGATCACAGGGACGCCATACTATTAAATTGGGAGTCATACGTAAACTTGATAATTGTTCTATAGGTTGATGAGTTGGACCATCTTCTCCTAATCCAATAGAATCATGAGTATAAATCATAATATGATGACTATTCATTAATGCCGCCATGCGAACCGCGTTGCGTGCGTATTCAACAAATGTTAAAAATGTAGCAGTATAAGGTAAAAAAGCTCCATAATTAGCAATTCCATTGGCAATAGCAGTCATCCCGAATTCACGTACACCGTAATGAATATAATTTCCGGCAGGATTTTTCATAATAGAAGAAGATTGAGACCAAGTTGTCAAATTGCTGGGTGTTAAGTCTGATGATCCACCAAAAAGCTCTGGTAATTCTTTGGAAAAAAATTCAATTGTAATTTGAGAAGCTTGACGTGTAGCAATATTTTGAGAATGCATTTGTAAATTTTCAATAAATTTTTGTGTTTTTTTATGCCAATCTTCGGGTAGTTTTCGTTGTATTCTTCTTATTAATTCCTTTGCTAAATTAGGATAGGTAACTTGGTATTTGTGAAAAAGTTGTTGCCAATTATCTTCTTTTTTTTGTCCCGGTATCGTGGCATTCCATGATTTATATATTGCTTTTGGTATGACGAATGGAGGTTCATTCCAATTAAGCGCTTTTCGAGTAGCAGCCACTTCTTCTGCTCCTAATGGAGCGCCGTGAGCGCTATGTGTTCCGCTTTTATTTGGAGCTCCGAAAGCAATAATAGTATTACATATTAACAATGATGGTTTATCTAATGTGGATTGAGCTTGATCAATTGCAGCTTTAACAGAATTTCTATTATGTCCATTTACATTACGTACTACATGCCATCCATAAGATTCAAAACGCATAGCAGTATCATCTGTGAACCATTCTTGTACATTTCCGTCTATAGAAATACCATTATTATCGTAAAATATAATCAATTTATTTAATTTCATAGTCCCAGCTAGCGCGCAAGCTTCATGAGAAATACCTTCCATCATGCATCCATCTCCTAGAAATGCATAAGTATAATGATTGATGATATTAAACTGTGCGCGATTAAATTGAGCTGCTAGTGTTCGTTCAGCAATTGCAAATCCTACAGCGTTAGCAAGACCCTGCCCTAACGGACCTGTTGTAACCTCAATTCCATCCGTATGCCCATATTCTGGATGTCCGGGTGTTGTTGAATTTAATTGTCTAAAATTTTTTAGATCTTCTATAGATATTTTGTATCCAGTTAAATGTAGTATGCTATATAGCAGCATTGATCCATGTCCATTAGATAAAACAAATCGGTCTCTATTAATCCAATTGGGATTGTTTGGGTTGTGATTTAAGTAATCTCTCCACAATACTTCAGCAATATCCGCCATGCCCATGGGACAGCCGGGATGTCCAGAATTGGCTTTTTGTATAGCATCTATGCTTAATATACGTATAGCATTAGCTAATATTTTTTCTGATAACATAAAGTATTTTCCTAATATTGAATGTTTTAATTAAATGATTATAAATTCTTCTCTCTTATAGAGAATTATCGAATATGTTTAGTGAATTTTTCCATACTTATTTTGTTATTTTTTAATAGTTAAATTTATACACAGAAATAGGTTTATTAAATTTTTTATTTAAAAAAGAAAATACACCAAATTTGATAGGTTGTGTATGCAAGATTAATTGATTGTGTTTCTTGAGTAATTTCTTAACATTTATTAAGCAATCATATTCATCTGTAACCATTATTGGGTTATCTGTACATAAATTAGTATTGATAGAAATATTTTTTTCGTAATATTTATTATGGTTAAAATAACTTTTATTTATTTTTTGTATGATGTTAGAATAATTATAAATATTGAATAGTACATATTGACTATACCAGTTGCAAATAAGATTTATAAATGGATAAATAAAACATAGATTTAATTTGGTACATGCGCATCTTTGATATAAAGACAGTAAAAATGTTAAATTAATTTGGATATTGTTTTTTTGAAATTCTGTTGTTTTTTTTATGATTTTCCAATTGATAGTGATTTTGATAATAAAATAAACTGGATCTGTCTTTTGATTTTTATAAATTGCGATAAATCTGTGGTATTTTTTTATTTTAAAATATTTATTAGAAGAAGATATTATATCCATTTTTATGAAGACATATCTTGGAATATTGTCTAAAATTTTAGTGTCGATATGAGCTTTTAACTCATTTATTGTGTTAATTGTACTAATAAATGTAACATCATATTTTTTTATAGTATAAATTATTGTATATTCAATTAATTTGCAATGAGAACTAAAAAAAAATGGTTTTAGAATAAGAAGCGGATTAGCAATAGTATTATTATGTGGATAGTAATACCGAATGGTGTCAATATTTTTGATATTCTCTACAATTACAGAAATTTTTCTTAAACTACTTGATGGATTCACTACTGACTCCGTATTACGTATTATAATTGGGTAATGTTAATGATATTTATAATCATTTTAAATTCATAAAGTAAAATATGTTTATGATCATAAATATTATTTATTATATGTTTTATTTTTATTAAAACATGTTTATATAATATTTATATTATATAAGTTGTATTTACATATCTCAACGTGAGATATGTAAATATTGTATATCTATCAATATTCTATTAATTAATGTGCGTATATCTGTATGTCAGGTGATTGTATTAAAATAGTAAAGATTATTATCATAATTTAATGTGGATTGTAATTTTATTATATAGTTGCAAAGATTATTATGATTGCGGAAACGTTTTAAACGTTAAGTTCGTGAGGTTTTATTTTGTAGAGCGCAACACAAGTACATTACAGTACGTAATTAACTATCATATTACATATGATACATCATAAGCAATGATTCTAAAGAGTGAGTGTTATTATCTCATGTGTCATGGAATGTAAGATTATATAAGCGGTTTAATTTTTTATATTGTATGATCTTTTCATAATACAATTATATGTTGTGTAGTACATAATTAATTAATAATAAAAAATAATATTTGAATTTATTTAAAATAATTATTTTTTATTTTTCTTTTGCAACGGGCTATTTTGTTTAGATCACAATTATAGTACATCACAAATTTTATTGTAGTATTAACCATAATAAGCATCGCTTAAATTGTATAAAATTAGTCGAAAATCTTAATACACAAAGATAATCATTTGTTACATAAATAATTTATTACAACAGAATTATTTGTTTTAATTTTTTAAATTTTAGTTATTGATACGATCATATTGAGAATTATTTTAGGTTTTAAGTCGATTTAACGAAAATATCTATATTTATATGTAGAAATCATTTTCTAAATTATCTTTATGTCTTTATATAAGATCTTTTATATAGTTTAGAAAAAAGATAATATTACTATATTTTATTATAAATAATAATATTGAATATGGTAGTATTTTTACAGAGAGAAGTATAGAAAAAATTAATCAAATATGCTTGATTTAAATTTCATTCAATTAATAATTGGTTACAAAACTTGTGTGCAAGTACAAATTTGCGTGCAGTTTATGTCTTAATGATGCATGTATTATATAATGTGTTCTATCAACTGGAAGGAAAATCTCTATTTTGAGTAGGTATGTTTGTATTCGGATATATATGATTATTATGCATACTGTTTTAAAAATAATTAAAGTGACAGTATTATTGTACTGTGTTTTTTGTGTTCCAATACATGGAACTATTTTATTAAATAGTTCTTATGATGTGTCTAGAGAATTATTTTTAAAGATTAATTCTGATTTTATCGAATATTGGAAAGATCTTCATCCTGAAGATGAATTAATTATTCGTCAATCTCATGCAGGATCTACCAGACAAGCTATGGCTATATTACAGGGACTTCGCGCGGATGTGGTGACATATAATCAGGTGATAGATGTACAAATTTTGTGTGATCGCGGACGCTTAATTCCTAAAAATTGGCAAGATCGATTTCCACATCATAGTTCGCCATTTTTTTCAACTATGGCTTTTTTGGTGAGACGAGGCAATCCAAAAGGAATTTATAATTGGTATGATTTAACGAATGAAGGGTTGAAAATAATATTTCCTAATCCTAAAACATCTGGTAATGGACGTTATACTTATTTATCGGCTTGGAATTGTTTTTTAAAAAATAGCGACGGAGATATAGAGCAAACTCGAATTTGGATGCAAAAATTTTTAAAAAATGTAAAGGTATTTGATACTGGAGGACGCGCTGCTACCTCTACTTTTGTTGATCGTAATCAAGGAGATGTACTAATTAATTTTGAATCTGAAGCAAAATTAGTTTTAAGTCAATATGGATTTAATAATTATGAAATTGTTATACCCACTCCGAATGTTTTGGTAGAATTTCCAGTGACTTGGATAGATAAAAACGTCATTAGAAATGGAACCAAAGATGTAGCACGAGCTTATTTAGATTACCTATACCTTCCTTCAGCACAAAAGATTATTACTAAGTTTGGATACCGCGTCAATACAACTGACATTGCTCAAATATATCCGAATGGATCTTCTGGGAGTCAATTATTTAGAATAGAGGATCAATTTGGTAATTGGAATACTGTTATGAATACCCACTTTAAACGTGGCGGTGAATTAGATCAATTGTTATCAATAGGACATCGTTGATGTTATTTTCTTCATCTAAACATACCTTACCTGGGTTTGGTATAGCACTGGGCGGAAGTTTATTGTTTGTTTGTTTGATTCTATTATTACCTTTAAGTGCGTTAGTTATGCAATTATCTCAGATGAGTCTTTCTCAATATTGGGATGTAATTACAGATCCAGCATTATTGGTTTCTTATCAAATCACCTTATTAGCTGCTGGGACAGCAACATTATTTAATGCTATATTTGGACTGTTAGTATCATGGGTAATAACTAGATATCAATTTCCTGGTCGGAAATTATTAGATGCGTTAGTAGATTTACCTTTTGCTTTGCCTACTGCGGTGGCGGGATTAACTTTGGCGACATTGTTTTCAACGTCAGGTTGGTATGGGTCTTGGTTATCTCGATTCGGCATCACAGTATCGTATACGTGGATAGGTATATCTATTGCTATGATTTTTACAAGTATTCCATTTGTAGTACGAACCGTACAACCGGTGCTAGAAGAGTTTACTGTAGAATACGAAGAAGTAGCAGAAACTCTTGGAGCTGATCATTGGCAAATTTTTTGTAATGTAATTTTTCCAGAATTGGCACCAGCTTGGTTGTATGGCGTAGCGTTGTCGTTTATACGAAGTTTAGGTGAATTTGGTGCGGTTATTTTTATAGCTGGAAATGTTGCCTGGAAAAATGAAGTTATTTCTTTAATTATCTTTATTCGTTTACAGGAATTTGATTATCCAGCTGCCAGTGCTATTTCTTCTGTAATTTTAATTATTTCTTTATTATTATTATTTTTTACTAGTATGTTTCAATTACGAATAAACCGGAGGTTTAAGGGATCTTAATGATCAGCATGTTGAATAATTATGTCAATAAAAATTGCAATAATGATTGCAACAGTAGTATTAAATGGAACCAATGGATTCTAATTGGTTTCACTATGTTTATATCAATGATGTTGTTGTTAGTTCCTTTAATTGTGATTTTTGTATCTGCTTTTTCAGAAGGTCTAAAAATAGTAATAGTAAATTTAATAAATCAAGATATGATACATGCTACTTTTTTGACGGTTATTATAGCGTTATTTACGGTACCTATTAATGTATTTTTTGGTGTATTAATGGCTTGGTTGGTGACTCGTTTTAAATTTTATGGAAGACAGTTATTGTATATATTAGTAAATATACCCATCGCTGTTTCTCCGGTAATTGTTGGATTATTGTATTTATTGCTTTATGCAAATAATAATGCAATAGCAAGTTGGCTGGATTTGCATAATATACAAATAATATTCACATGGGTAGGATTAGTATTAGTTACTATTTTTGTTACTTGTCCTTTTGTGGTACATGAGCTTGTTCCTATGATGGTGAATCAGGGAAGACAAGAAGACGAGGCAGCGATACTTCTTGGAGCATCTGGTTGGATGATGTTTCGTTATGTTACTTTTCCAAATATTCGTTGGGCTTTGTTATACGGGGCTATTCTTACTAATTCTCGTGCTATTGGTGAATTTGGAGCAGTATCTATAGTATCAGGGTTAATACGGGGTGAAACATATACTGTTTCGTTGTATGTAGAATTATTATATCAAGATTACAATACTGTAGGCGCATTTGTTGCGGCATCATTATTAGCTTGTATTTCAATTCTTATGTTGTTTATTAAACATTATTTACAAAGTCGTTTAAAACGTAATAATTAATATTATGATCAAGGATAAGAAATGAGCATTGAGATAGATGGAATCACGAAATTTTTTGGTCATGATAAAATTTTGACTAATGTTTCTTTACATATTGAATCTGGAGAAATAATAGCGTTATTAGGGCCATCCGGTTCTGGAAAAACCACATTACTACGTATTATTGCTGGGCTAGAACATTATAATAGTGGTTATTTGCGTTTTAAAGGTAAAGATGTTAGTCATCTTAGTGCACGTGATCGTCATGTTGGTTTTGTTTTTCAAAATTATGCTTTGTTTCGTCATATGACAGTATCAGATAATATTTCTTTTGGAATAAGAATGTTGCCACGTCATAAACGCCCAAATTCTCATATAATTAGCAAAAAAGTTACGCAATTATTAAGCATGATTCAATTAGAACGTTTGGCAAATAGATATCCTACTCAACTTTCTGGGGGTCAAAAGCAACGTGTAGCTCTGGCTCGTTCTTTAGCAATTGAACCAGAAATTTTACTGTTAGATGAACCATTTGGTGCATTAGATACACAAGTTAGAAAAGAATTGCGTCGTTGGCTTCGTAAGTTACATAATGAATTTAAATTCACTAGTGTTTTCGTTACACATGATCAAGAAGAAGCTATGGAAGTTGCTAATAGAATAGTAGTGATGAATCGAGGAATTATTGAGCAGATAGGTACACCTAAGGATATTTGGTGTGTGCCGGCTACTCGTTTTGTTTTAGAGTTTATAAGTGAAGTGAATTGTTTACAAGGAGTAGTGTGTGGATCGGAATTATTTATTGGGTCTTATCATTGGTCTTTACCGTATATTCCAGCGTTACAAGGAAAAGTAGAATTATTTTTTCGTCCGTGGGAGATGGATATGAGCAAAGAGCATAATGTGCTTTATCCATTACCAGCTAAGATTGTGCATGTTAGTTTGCATGGTTATTATTGGCAATTAAGTGTAGAGCCTTTAGGATGGCATCAAGATTTATTGACTATAATTTTAGGAATTAAAGATATTTTTGGTGTTCCAGAATGCGGTGCATATTGTTATTTAAGCGGACGTAATGCACGATTATATTCAGGGGAAATAGTGTTGTAATTAATGTTTTTTGAGATTCTGTAATTTATTTAATTAGTAGTAAATATTGTTTTTTAAATGTGTGGTTTATTTAGAGCATAGTTTTTGTGTAGATAGTGTGTGTAGATCATTGATAATTTTCATGTTATAAGAGTTAGGTTTTTGTTTGTGAATTTTGTGGTACTTAGCTATCTGAGTAATCAGATTTTAAAATATGTTGTAAGAAGATATATATCCAATTAAAAAATTTCTTGTATATAGTATATTACTCCTGATTCTATTTATGAAATAGATTGTTTTTATTTATACGTTATATTGGTTATTTTATTTGTGTATAAAATGTAGGTATAGGATTAGGTTTAATTTTTTCAAATAAACTATACGATGATTTATTTATAAAATTATAAAAAATTTTTATTCTTAAATTATATGTTTACTATCATAGTGGTGTTTTAAAAAAAGAATAGTTTTATAATTTTTGTATATTATGTGACACATGTGTATGTGTAAGTAAATGCATTAATGATTCTGTGGTTGAATAGTTCAATGCTTTTTGTGCCAATTTTTTTGCATCGCGATAATATGCGTTACGGATTATGTTTTTTATGTGTGGAATAGATATAGAGCTCATGCTAAATTCATCTAATCCCATTCCCAGTAATAGTAGAGTAGTACGTTCATCTCCTGCCATTTCTCCGCACATAGCTGTCCATTTCCCTACAGTATGTGAAGCTTCGATTACTTTTTTAATTAATATTAGAATAGACGGAGATATGGGATTATATAGATGAGATATTAATTTGTTGCCGCGATCTACTGCAAGTGTATATTGAGTTAAATCGTTAGTTCCAATACTGAAAAAATCCACTTCTTTAACTAAATGATGAGCGATAATTGCAGAAGCAGGAGTTTCGATCATGACACCTACTTTAATATTTTCGTCAAATTTTTTTCCTTCTTGACGTAATTGTGTTTTTAAAAAATTTAATTCTGTATTTAAAGTTTTTACTTCTTCTACTGAAATAATCATAGGATACATTATGCGCAATTTACCAAAAAAGGAAGCTCGTAAGATAGCGCGTAATTGAGTATGTAATATGTCTTTTCTGTCTAACATAATGCGAATTGCGCGCCATCCAAGAAATGGATTTTCTTCGTTTGGGAGGTGCATGTAAGGTAAATTTTTATCACCCCCAATATCCATAATACGTATGACTACAGATTCGTTAATCATGGATTCAGCGGCATTTTTATAAGCTTTAAATTGTTCTTCTTCTGTGGGGAATGAATTACGATTCATAAATAAAAATTCAGTTCTATATAATCCTATTCCTTCAGCTCCGTTTTCTTTAGCTCTAACTATATCGTGTATCGTACCGATATTAGCGCATATTCGTACTTGACGTCCGTCGAGAGTAATAGCTGGGAGATTCTTTAATTTAGTTAACTCATATTTTTCAGAAATATATTTCTTTTTTAATGTATTTATATTTTTGATGATGTTTGGGGTTGGATTGATGTAAATTTTATTATTTAAGGCATCGAGTATTATCCAATCTCCATTGGATACTCTTTTTGTAATTATACCAGTTCCTACGATGGCTGGTAGTTCTAAAGAACGGGCCATAATAGAGGTGTGTGAAGTTTTTCCGCCGGCATCAGTAATAAATCCCAAAACTTTTTTTAAATTTAATTGTGCAGTTTCTGATGGACTAAGATCTACTGCAATAATGATCACTTCTTCGGTAATAGAATTTAAGTCGATAATTGGAATTCCTAGAATGTTTTTTAATAAACGATTTCCAATATCTCGTACATCAGTAGCACGTTCTTTTAAATACTCGTCCTCTAGTTGCTCTAAAGCTTTTGCTTGGGTTTCAATTACTGAATGCACGGCGGCATCAGCGCTGAATAATTCTTCTTTAATAAGAGTAATAATATCTTGCTCAAGTTCTTCATCTTCTAGCAATATAATATGGCCTTCAAATATAGCTTCTTTTTTAGAGTCTAACTGTTTTTTTACTTTATTTTTAATTTCTTTCAATTGCTTGGAAGTTTCGGAACGCCCGGAAAGAAATCGATTGATTTCTTGTTCAATAGTACCAATATTGATTTTTTCTAAATTGATAATGATTTTTTTTTCTTGTAATAGCAACGCTTTTCCGAAGGCGATGCCAGGTGATACTGAAATTCCTGAAATCATAATTCTACCTTCATTAGAGTTAATAAATAGTGTAATTATTCAAATATTAATTGATTATATTGTATTTATTTGAGTTCAGTAATAAACTCAATTAAATGTTGTACTGCTTGTTTTGCGTCTGTGCCATCGGCAGAAATAACAATTATAGATCCTTTGCTTAAACCTAGTGTTTGTAGTTTGAATAAACTTTTAGCGCTTGCTTTTTTCCCGTTAGAGATTACTGTAATTTCAGAATTAAATTTTTTTGCTGCTTTTACAAATTGAGTAGCTGGACGAGTATGTAAACCATTGGAAGCAGTGATTATAGTTTCTTGTTGATACATTTTTATCTCCATTTAATTTAACAATATGATGAAAAATATTATTTTCATGTAAATTTACTAAAATTAAATATTTTTATTGATGAAACACAGGCGTATAATACTGTTATACGTATAAATAATTTATTAATTTTTTGTTTCTTTTTCATGTATATCACATTCAAAATAGAATATGTATTAAAGATATTTTTTCATTGGATCTCCTGATTTTTAATGTCTTAAAAAGATAGTATTCTATTTACATAATGTAATTAATTCAATATTATTATAAATTCTGCAATAAATAAAATATACAAATTGTTTTTATTTATGTAAAAATAAATATAGAAAACATCGTACATGAATGTTTTCTATTTTTTGAATGTTAATAGAAAATAAAAATTTATTTTTATAACTTTGAAAATAATACAGTACTTAAATATCGTTCACCAGACGATGGAAGTATAACTACTATATTTTTATCAGTATAGGCTTTGTTTTTTTGTAGTTGTACCGCTGCCGCTAATGCGGCGCCTGAAGAAATTCCAGCTAAAATTCCTTCTTTTTCCATTAAATATTTAGCGTAGCTAACAGCTGCATCTATGGTTACTGTTTCTACATGATCAATTAAAGTTAAGTCGAGATTTTTTGGAACAAAACCAGCACCAATACCTTGGATTTTATGTGGTGCTGGTTTTATGTTTTGACCTGATAACGTCTGTGTAATGACTGGAGATTCTTCTGGTTCTACTGCCACGATAATAATTTTTTTATTTTTTTTGGTATGTTTGAAAAATCGTCCAACTCCGGTGATAGTACCTCCTGTACCAACTCCAGCTACAAATACATCTATTTGTCCGTCCGAGTCATTCCAAATTTCAGGTCCTGTGGTTTTTTCATGAATTTCTGGATTTGCAGGATTGCTAAATTGTTGTAATAATAAATAATGTTTAGGATCAGCAGCAACAATTTCTTCTGCTTTAGCAATGGCTCCTTTCATTCCATCACATCCTTCTGTCAATATAATTTCGGCTCCTAGAGCTTTAATTAGTTTAAGACGTTCAACGCTCATGGTTTCTGGCATGGTTAACGTTAATTTATAATGTCGCGCGGCCGCTACGTAAGCTAGAGCAATTCCAGTATTACCGCTCGTTGCTTCTATAAGTCTCGTATCTAATTTTAATAAGTTTCTTTTTTCTGCATCCCAAATCATATTAGCGCCAATACGACATTTAACGCTAAAGCTAGGATTTCTAGATTCTATTTTAACAGCAATATGACCATTGCCAATATTATTAAGACGGACTAATGGAGTATGACCAATAGTGTAAGAATTATCTTGATAAATTTTATACATATTTAATAATTCCTCAAGTGTTATGCATCACTATAATGATGGGTTTGGGGTATAGAATATCTTTTATATATAGTCTGGATCAAATAAAAATATAAATTTTTTATTCTGACATAAATATTAGAATAAAATTAGCTATTATGCATTAATTATAGACGTATATTCAATAATATTTCTGTCATCTTGTTGATATAGATAATTCATAACAATTAATTGGTGTTGTTGATATTTAAACAGTGATCACATTAAACAACTATATGTTTGAAGATATTTTTATTATAAAATGTTAAATCACGTGTAAATAAAAATAACGATTTTAAATGTGAATTAATTATCGCAACCCATATAATTGGGATATTTATATTATGAAATTTGTTAAACAAAAAATACAAAAATTAAGAAAAAAATTACGTCATTGGGAATATTTATACTATACAAAAAATGAATCTGCAGTATCCGATGAAAAGTATGATGCGATGTTAGAAAAATTAAATCAGTTGGAACAAATTTATCCACATTTGATTGCAGAAAGTTCTCCTACTCAACGTATAGGAGGTGTGTCTCAATATAATTTCAAAAAAATACATCATAAGGTGCCAATGCTATCTTTAAATAGTATCGTTGCATCGTTTCAATTATTATCATTTGATAAAAGAATAAAAATTAAACTACATGCTAATCATGTTATGTCATATTGTTGTGAATTAAAAATAGATGGGGTGGCAGTGAGTTTATTGTATAAAGAAGGGAAATTAATTTATGCGGCAACTCGAGGTGATGGTAAAATCGGAGAGGATGTTACTGAAAATATAAGCACTATTCGCGCAGTACCTATGTGTTTAAAAATAGATTCTAATAAATATGGTAAATTACCATATTTATTAGAAATTAGAGGAGAAGTATTTATATCTAAATTATGTTTTTTAGAATTGAACAAAATAACGATACAACAAGGCAACAAACCTTTTTCTAATGCGCGAAATGCTGCTTCTGGTTCCTTGCGTCAGTTAGATCCTAGTGTTACAGCCACACGCCCATTAAGTTTTTATTGTTATGGCATTAGTAATTATTGCGGAGAAAAGGAATTACCAGATAGTCATTGGGAACGATTACAATTATGCGAAAATTGGGGTTTACCGATTAATAATTATATCCGCTTAATTAGTGGAGTTAATAAAGTATTAGAATATTATTCTTATATAAAGACAATACGATCTAATTTGGAATTTAACATTGATGGAATAGTTATTAAGGTAAATAGTTGCGCATATCAGAGTAAATTAGGTTGTGGATCTAGAGCACCTCATTGGGCTCTTGCCTATAAATTTCCTTCGGAAGTAAGTTCTGCTAAAGTAGATAACGTAATTTTCCAAGTTGGGCGAACAGGTATTATAACTCCAATAGCTTATTTAGAGCCTATTGTAATTTCTGATGTTACAATTAGAAAAGTAAACATGCATAACATCAATGAAGTTAAAAGACTTGGATTAATGATTGGCGATACAGTTCGTATACAAAGATCTGGCGATGTGATTCCTAAAATTGTAGAAGTAATTTTATCAGAACGTACCGATCATGTAAAAACTATAGAATTACCCCGATTTTGTCCGGTATGCGGGTCTCGTATTAAAACATGGCGTAATCAATCAATATTACGCTGTACGGCCGGATTATCGTGCCTTGCTCAACGAAAGGCAACGCTTGAGCATTTTGTTTCTAAAAAAGCAATGAACATTTATGGAATGGGAAATAAAATTATTGATCAATTAGTTAATCAAGGTTTAATATTTACTTCATCTGATGTTTTTCGTTTAAACAAAAATAAGTTACTTTGTTTAGAGGGCTTTGGTTTAGAAAATATTGAACGTTTATTAAGGTCTATCGAGGATTCTAAAAAAATTACTTTGGCTCGTTTTATATATGCGCTAGGTATTTATGGTGTAGGTGAAACAGTAGCTAGTAATTTAGCTATTGTATATAAAACTATAGAAAATTTGGCCGCTGCTGATTTGCAATCATTATCAAATTTGAAATATGTAGGGCCAATTATAGCTAATAATATATATCATTTTTTCAGAAATCCAGACAATTTAAAAAATGTTCAAGATTTAATTGATCCGGCTATTGGTATTCAGTTATATGTTATTACATGAAAATAAGAATTTAAAAGATTAAAAAATTATAGGTATCTCAAAATTAGAGTTGTGTATATTAGCGATATCTATGATTAACAATTAAAAGGATGCAAATTTAAATTGGACAATGGATACATGTTAACTGTTTTTTAAGAGAGTTTTTGTTGTTTACATCCTATTTTAAATAAATGTATTCATTTTAAAATCGGAAGCTTTGGTTTAGAGGTAGTGGATATTAAGCTAATTACTTATAGTAATCAATAAAATTGTTAGTGTGATAGAAAATAAACAATTTTTGGGTCGTGCAGGATTCGAACCTGCGACCAATTGATTAAAAGTCAACTGCTCTACCTTCTGAGCTAACGACCCCAATTAAAATTTAGAACGATAAAATAGGTGATGGCGGAATCGAACCGCCGACCCTCTCCTTGTAAGGGAGATGCTCTGCCAAACTGAGCTAATCACCTTTTCTGTTGAATTGAATTATATGGATTCATTGATACGAGTCAATGGGTTTTTATAAAAATAGAGATTTTTTAATTGTATTTTATTAATGTGAAAACAAAATTTCATTTTGTATTGACTTAAATGAAAATTTAATGATTATCTACAGTCAGGTACTTAATTTTTATGAATATTAAAACTCGATTCGCACCCAGTCCTACAGGTTCCATACATATTGGAAATATTCGCACTGCTTTGTATTCTTGGTTGTTTGCTCGAAAGCAAGGTGGTAAATTTTTATTACGTATAGAAGATTCTGATTTGCAACGTTCTATAGATGATACAGTTGAGCTGATTGTTGCAGGGATGCGTTGGCTTAGTTTAGATTGGGATGAAGGTCCTTATTTTCAAACTAATAGGTTTAGTCGTTACAATAGTATAATAAGTTATATGATTCAACATGATATGGCTTATAAGTGTTATTGTTCATCAGAAAGATTAGAATCGTTGCGATCAAATCAAATAAAAAACGGAGAAAAACCTAAATATGATGGTTATTGTCGTTTTAAATCTACGGATATATATAGTTCTTCTATTAGTTCTTATGTGGTACGTTTTTGTAATCCTCAGGATGGCGTAGTAATATTTCATGATCAAATCAGAGGTACAATTACATTTAATAACAAAGAATTAGATGATCTAATTATCCGCAGAGCCGATGGTTCTCCAACGTATAATTTTTGCGTTGTAATAGACGATATGGATATGCAAATTACTCACATCATACGAGGTGAAGAACACATTAATAATACTCCGCGTCAGATTAATATTTTAAAAGCATTGCGAGCTCCGATACCAACGTATGCTCATGTCTCAATGATATTAGATAATAATTTAAAAAAATTATCAAAACGCTGTGGAACATTGGGTATTATGCAATATCGTAATGATGGATTTCTCCCTGAAGCAATACTTAATTATTTGGTAAGGTTAGGATGGTCGCATGGAGATCAAGAAATTTTTAGTATTGAAGAGATGATAAAATATTTTGATTTGAGTAGAATTAGTAAATCTCCTAGTATTTTAAATCTTGAAAAATTACTTTGGTTGAATCATTATTATATTAATCATTTACCAATAGACTACGTAGCTTCACATTTATCATGGCATATGCATCAGCAAAAAATCAATATACAAAATGGTCCAAAATTAACTGATATAATAAAATTATTTGCAAGACGTTCACGTACATTAAAAGAAATTGTAAATAATTGTCTATATTTTTATATAGATTTTGATTTATTCGATAATAAGGTAGCTAAAGATTATTTAAAACCTGTTGCGATAACACCATTAAAATTTTTAAGAAAAAAATTCAGTAATATAGTTGATTGGACACCAGAGATTATTAAATCTATAATTATAGAAACCGTCAATGAATTTAATACTAGCATAGATAAAATAGGTATGCCGCTTCGTGTAGCATTAACCGGAACAAATTGTTCACCAACGCTTAGTATTACCATACATGCAATTGGTCAGTCTCGTGTATTAGAGCGTATTGATCAGGCTATACGCTATATTTCTACATAGTATTAGATGGGAATATAAAAACAATAATTGTTGTGCATATACTTACTTTTAATTATATCATGTTAAGGTCATATCGGCTATAATATGGAGTTTTAATAGTTATTGTTATTCAATAAAAGCGCAAAAATATCATCGGGATTATTTTTTATATAAAACAGAGAAACAGAGGATATTTATAACGGGGCTGTAGCTCAACTGGGAGAGCGCTTGCATGGCATGCAAGAGGTTGGCGGTTCGATTCCGCTTAGCTCCATTTATTTTCTTTATATTATTATTATGATATTTTTTTTTAAATCACATAATATTAATGTATGCGTGTTTTTGTTTTTTGTTTTATGAGATTTATTTTGATTGTATTAATAAAAAATTATTTGCTATATGCAATCTAGATTATTAGAAGTTTTTATCTCTAAATAATATTAAATATCTTGATTTATCATTTAATAGTTAGCAATAATCATCATATAAGTAAACCAACTATTGAAGCAGATAGCATATTGATGAGCGTGGAGCTATATATTAGTTTAAATCCGAGATGTTGTGAAATCATATTACCTTGTGTTTTATTAAGTCCTTTAATAGCACCTGCAATAATACCAATAGATGAGAAATTAGAAAATGAAACCAAGAAAACTGATGTTATTCCTACAGTTTGAGGCGATAAATCACTAGAAATGTTTTGTAGGTTTATAATTGCAATAAATTCATTAGAAATTAATTTAGTTGCCATAATACTGCTGACTGGTAGTATTTCATCAGTAGGTATACCCATAATCCAAGCGCAAGGAAAAAAAATATATCCTAAAATTTCTTGTAAAGATGTATTAAATAATATTTTAAATGTGAAATTAAGAGCGGAAATGAGCGCGATAAACCCTATCAACATTGCAGCAACAGTAACAGCTATTTTGAATCCAATTAAAATATATTCTCCTATAATTTCAAAAATATTTTGATTATTGATGTAAAAATCGGTGATGTCTATATCTTTTTCTTTATCTACTACATAAGGATTCAGTAATGATAATATGATAAAAGCACTAAACATATTTAATATTAATGCCGCTACAACATATTTTGGAGCTAGCATGGTCATATAAGCACCAATTATGGAAAGAGACACTGTAGACATGGCAGTTGCCGCCATGGTATACATTCGTGGTGCAGGTATTTTTCCTATAATATTTTTATATACTATAAAATTTTCAGATTGCCCTAAGATCAATGAACTAACAGCATTAAAAGATTCTAACTTTCCCATGCCATTAATTTTGGATAAAATAGTTCCAATTATTCGAATAGAAAATACTAATATATGAGTATATTTTAAAATACCAATTAGCGCGGAAATAAAAATTATTGGACAAAGTATGTTTAAGAAAAAAGTAGCTAATCCCTGTGCGTGCATTCCTCCAAAGATAAAGTTTGTTCCTTCTGATGCAAAAATTAATAGTGTATCGAACAAAGTACATAATTTTCGTATGGAATTTGATCCTAATTGGGAATGTAAAATAAAATATCCAAATAAAATTTCTATTATTAATACTTGAAAAATAAAGCGTACACGAATTTTTTTTGGATTACTACTGACAATCAGTGACAGAATTACTATTGTAGTAAATCCTAAGACAAAATGAAAAATGCGAGACACAATCTTTACTCCAGCAATATTGCGCAGAAATTATTTGTATTATTCTATATAAAACAGAAATTCAATAAATTTATTTGTACATCTTGTAATTCATTAAAAACTCTATTTGTACGTTATAGCATCATAGTTGTTAGAAGATAATTAATGGATTTAAAAAAAATATAATTTAAAAAGTTAGCCTATGCTATACTTATTTGTATTCAAAAACGTAACTATATATAGTGAAATTAGATCTTCAAATTCGATCTCTAATTATATACCCATTATAGTACAATTACTTTATTTAATGTATATAAAATAAGCTCGAATAAGATGATTCTATAAGGATTATCAGTATGCTAAATGAGCAAGATTCAGTAACGGAACATCGTTCTAGAAGAAAAATCAAATTCGCGTTGCTTGGTCCTGCTTTTATAGCTGCTATTGGGTATATCGATCCTGGAAATTTTGCAACTAATATACAAGCTGGAGCTACTTTTGGTTATCAGTTACTGTGGGTTGTAGTATGGGCAAATATAATGGCTATGCTAATTCAATTACTTTCTGCAAAATTAGGTATTGCTACTGGTAAAAATTTGGCAGAACATATTCGAGATCAATTTCCAAGATCAGTGGTATGGATGTATTGGATTCAAGCTGAAATTATTGCTATGGCTACAGACTTAGCAGAATTTATTGGAGCTGCTATTGGATTTAAAATATTGCTCGGTATACCTTTATTACAAGGTGCATTATTAACGGGCTTGATTACTTTTTTAATTTTAACTTTACAAAGATACGGAAAAAAACCATTAGAATTTGTTGTGGGAGGTTTATTATTTTTTGTTGCAATTGCTTATGTTATTGAACTTTTTTATTCGAAACCTAAATTTATTATGTTAGGTATGAGCATGTTACTTCCAATACTTCCAAATAGAGAAGCAGTTTTTTTGTCAGCAGGGGTGTTAGGTGCTACAATTATGCCACATGTTATTTATTTACATTCTTCTCTTACTCAGGATGAGAGTAAGACCGCAAGTAGATCGGAGCGATATTCTTCTACGAAATTGGATGTCGCAATCGCAATGACTATTGCTGGCTTTGTAAATCTATCTATGATGGCTACTGCAGCGGCAGTGTTTCATTATGGTGGATATACTGGCATTTCTAATTTAGATGAAGCTTATTTAACATTGTCTCCTTTGTTAAATCATACTGCTGCTATAGTTTTCGGTTTAAGTTTAACAGCAGCTGGATTATCTTCAACAGTAGTAGGTACTTTGGCGGGTCAAGTGGTCATGCAAGGATTTGTTCGTTTTCATATTCCTTTGTTGTTGCGCCGTGTTATTACCATGCTGCCGTCATTTATAGTTATTTCTTTTGGAATTGATTCCACACGTATTTTAATAATGAGTCAAGTACTACTTAGTTTTGGAATTGCACTTGCGTTAATACCGTTGTTAGTATTTACTGGAAATGTTAAATTAATGAATGAATTAGTGAATTCTTTATGGATTAAATTGATTGGTTGGTTAATAACAATAGTGGTAATAATTTTGAATATATATTTATTAATTGGCATTATTATTTGATAAATAATACATTAATATAGGTGATTGCTTTAAAAATTTTCTGTTTTATCGCGTCTTGGTTCACTATGTATGTTTTCGTTATTATTAAAATTTGTTTTAATTTAATTAAATAAAATGTTTTATAGATTTATATGTAGAGGTAACCATTATTTATAAATTATTTTGTCTCTATTTTAGAAAAAATAGATAATTATTAATTATTTAATTTTTATAATTGTTTATATTTATGTGTTTATCACATAAGTATATCTTACTACTTACTATTATGTATTGTTGTATTTAATAGGCAGTTAGGGCATGGAAATGTCTATTTTAAAGTTTTAAATTTAATAGAAACAAGATTATTACACGGTACCGTATTGTACATGTATTTTAAGTGTATTTAACGTCGAGTTATATATGCTTATATAACTACTGTGTGTCTTCGACAGGAATCGAACCTGTAATTAGCCTTTAGGAGAGGCTCGTTATATCCTTTTAACTACGAAGACTTGTTGATCATATATTCAAATTGTTATTACATTCTAATAAACATCAATCCATATATGTTATTTGGCGTTTTTTGGATACTGTAAAATGATAGATGTCTTTATATATAAAAAAGATATGCATGGCATAGAACTGTTTTAAAATGTAAAATTTGTTAAAAAATAATTTTATTGATTTAATATACATGACATTATATCTACTTATGATTTGATTTTGCATGGATAATTGTAAAGATATTGATCGTGGTTTTTAGTTATACATACATGTATTTATTTTTTTAGTTTAATCCTATATTTAGTTTGGATTATTATTATATTTTTTCACATTGTGCGCGTTGTCTAAGTAGATGATCTATTACAACAATGGCGACCATAGCTTCTGCTATAGGTACTACTCTAATTCCTATGCAAGGATCATGTCGTCCTATAGTAACGACCTGTGTTTCTTCATTTTCACGTGTAATGGTTTTTCCTGGTACTGTTATGCTTGAGGTTGGTTTAATGGCTATATGCATGATTATTGGTTGACCATTGCTAATTCCGCCTAATATTCCTCCTGAATTATTGCTGTTAAATCCATCTAATGTCATTTCGTCTCGATGTTCGCTACCACGTTTAGTAATAACTGAAAATCCATCTCCAATTTCTACTCCTTTTACTGCATTAATACTCATCAATGCATGAGCTAAATCAGCATCAAGTCGATCGAATACAGGTTCACCTAAACCAATTGGTATATTTTCTGCTATTACTGTTATTTTTGCGCCAATAGAGTCTCCAGATTTTTGTAAATTATTTATTAATGTATCTAATGCAGTTAATTTTTCAAGATCAGGGCAAAAGAATGGATTGTTATTGACTTGTCGCCAATCTTTTAAATTACAATGAACATCGCCCATTTGTGCTAAGAATCCACGAATTTTTATATTTTTTTTATTAAACAGATATTTTTTAGCAACAGCTCCTGCTGCTACACGCACTGCTGTTTCACGTGCTGAAGAACGTCCTCCGCCTCGGTAATCTCTAAAACCGTATTTTTTTTCATAAGTATAATCAGCATGCCCAGGTCGGTATAGATTTTTTATTTTTTCGTAATCTTGAGGCCGATGATCAGTATTTTTAATGAGTAATCCTATACTAGTGCCCGTTGTTTTTCCATTAAAGACACCAGATAAAATTTCTACCGTATCTAATTCTGATCGCTGACTAGTATAGCGAGAAGAACCCGGACGTCTACGATCTAGATCGTATTGTAGATCTTTTTCTGTTAAAGGAAGACTTGGGGGTACTCCATCAATAATACCACCTAATGCAGATCCATGTGATTCTCCAAATGTTGTAACTCTAAAAAATTGCCCAATACTATTACCAGCCATTATTAAAATTTCCTTAATTGTTGACTATTCAGTGTTGTTAAAAGATAATAATTGCTTATAAGTTAACATAAATACACCTTCTCCTCCGTTAGAAAGACGCAACCAACGAAATGGTATATTTGGATAACGCTCTATTAATGCCATTTTAGTGCTACCTACTTCGCATATTAAAGTTCCATTTGTATTTAAATGATGTATAACGTTCATTAATATTTTTTGAATTATCTTTAATCCATCATTATCTGCAGATAATGATATCACAGGTTCATAATGAAATTCTTTCGGTAATTTATATATATCCGAATTCTTTACATAAGGAGGGTTAGTTATGATTAAATCGTATTTTAATTGCGGCAAATTGCTAAATAAATCGGAATGAATAGGGAAAACACGATGTTCTAAATTATATAGTTTTATATTATGTTCAGCTACTTTTAATGCATCGATAGAAATATCTACTGCATCTATTTCAGATTTTGGGTAAACTGTAGCAATTGCAACAGCGATACATCCGCTGCCAGTACCTATATCAAGAATACGATATGGGTAATAGGGTAATAGATCATTAAAACATGATGTAATTAGCTCTCCAATTGGAGAGCGAGGAATAAACACTCGTTTATCTACATAAAACTTTAAACCACAAAACCATGCTTGATAAGTTAAGTAAGGGACTGGTATGCGTTTATTGATGCGATAGTTAACTAACTTGATTATTTTAGAGCGCTCTCTTGAGGTTAAATGAGCTTGGTATATTTGGGTTGGAATATTTATAGGTAAATATAAACTAGGTAGTATTAAATGTAATGTTTCGTCCCAAAAATTATCAGTACCATGCCCATAAAAAATTGGGTTAGCATTAAATTGACTGCTACTCCAGCGTAATATGTCTAATATAGTATTAATTTCTGTCAGTGTTTCCTTAGTTGCGTTTTTCATAGATTGTAATTCCTGTGATTATATTCATATATAGATCTTATAAAGTTATTGTATTTGAAAGTGTAATTTGTTTTATAATTAAAAATTAAAGTATTATATTTTTGTAATTTATGCGCAGACATGTACATATGAGGATATTGGTGTTATTAGATAGTTGAATAAATGTATACCATGAGTATGGTTATCATATAATTACGTATTCGTGTTTATTGACTGTATATATAGATATTGTATATATGATTTTGTACTTTGTTGTAGTTATATGTTGATTATAATTTATTAAACTTACTAAATTATGCATATGCAATTCAATTGCATTGAATATGTTTTGTAATTAATACAACATTTTAATTTTAAATCACTACCAATTATAAATATATGTTTGTAGTGAGCTATAATTGTTGTGTTTATATTTTTCATAAATGTGTTACGATTTTTTTTGTTCTATGAGATGTAGTGCTATTTATTTTGAAACAGTATACTTTGATGATTAAATCACATTATATATAATTATATTGGTATGCGCTTGATACTGTCATATATTATAACGGTATAAATAATTATTAAATCGCAAAATAATACAGTTTTGTATGTTGAATTACAATTTAAGGGGATATGTCCTGAAGATCAGTAGAATATTCTTTTAAAATATTTATATAAGTAATGATTTGGTTTTTGAATTATTGAGTTCTTTCTTATGTTAATAATTTTTACCGTACGATTTAACATTTTAAGTAGATATGTTTAAGGTTTAGTACGATTTTGGTATTGCAAAACATTATTATCATGAGGTATATAAAAAAAATGAAACGCGCTGTTATCACTGGTTTAGGGATTATATCAAGTATTGGAAATAATCAGAATGAAGTTTTGGTTTCTTTAAAAAATGGTAGATCTGGAGTCACTTTTTCTCAAGAATTAAAAGAATCTGGCATGCGCAGTCATGTTTGGGGTAATATTAAACTGAATACATCTGGATTAATTGATCGTAAGATTGCTCGTTTTATGAGCGATGCATCTATTTATACTTATTTATCTATGGAACAGGCCATAATAGATTCTGGATTATCTACAGGTATGGTTTCTAATGATCAAACAGGATTGATTGTCGGGTCCGGAGGGGGATCTCCACGTAATCAAGTTTCTGGATCTAATGGAATGCGTTTGCGTGGTTTGAGAGGAGTGGGTCCTTATATGGTAACTAAATCTATGGCTTCAGGCGTATCAGCATGTTTGGCTACTTCTTTTAAAATTCGCGGGGTCAGTTATTCTATCAGTTCCGCTTGTTCTACATCTACACATTGTATCGGAAATGCGGTTGAATTAATTCAATCAGGAAAACAATCTATTATTTTTGCTGGAGGCGGAGAGGAATTATGTTGGGAAATGGCTTGTGAATTTGATGCTATGGGTGCATTATCTACGAAGTATAATACGACACCAGAGAGAGCATCTCGTCCTTATGACATTAATAGAGATGGATTCGTAATTGCGGGAGGTGGAGGGATAGTTGTAATAGAAGAGTTAACGCATGCTTTAAGTCGTGGAGCTTATATTTATGCAGAAATTGTTGGGTATGGAGCTACGTCTGATGGATGTGATATGGTTGCTCCTTCTGGAGAAGGAGCAATTCGATGTATGAAAATGGCATTAAGAAATGTTGGCGGTTCGATAGATTATCTTAATGTGCACGGTACATCAACTCAAATAGGTGATATTAAAGAAATTTGGGCTATCCGTGAAATTTTTGGTGATCAACATCCTTCTTTTTCTTCTACTAAGTCAATGACTGGGCATTCATTAGGAGCCGCTGGAGTTCATGAAACTATTTTTACTTTATTAATGTTAAAACATAATTTTATCGCTCCGAGTATTAATATTGATCATTTAGATCCATATATGAAAAATATGAGAATTATTATTAATAATCCTGTTTATCGTAAATTGAAAACAGCCATGACTAATAGTTTTGGGTTCGGGGGAACAAATGCTACATTAATTATGAGTAAATATTCCTGAATGTTTTGTTAATATTTTGGTTATATAAGGTTTTAGTGTCATACATTGTATTTTATGCGTATAAAATACAATGTATAGTTTTAAATGTGTATATTCAGGGCATTGAGGTTTAAACCGATATTATACTTGTATGATCGGGTATGACGAAATCATGCAATCGTGGTGAGTGGTTATTATGATTATTTTAATCTTTACATATAGTAATTTGTTTGGAGTGTTAATTTGAGAATTTTGGCTGATAAAAATATACCACATATTTTTAAATTATTTGGTCTACATAACACAGTGACAATTTGTGAAGGGCGTGGCATTTCTGCTAAAGATGTAAGAGATATTGATATTTTGATAGTACGTTCAGTGACAAAAGTTAATAAACTATTATTAGATGATAGTTCTGTAAAATTTGTGGGTACTGCAACCGCTGGAGTTGATCATATTGACCAAAATTATTTAAAAAAATATGGAATTAATTTTGTTTATGCTCCAGGAAACAATGCTGTAGCAGTAGTAGAATATGTTTTTTCAGCACTACTTTGGCTGGCACAGCGTGGTAGATTCTTTTTGCGTGACAAAATTGTTGGAATTGTGGGAGTAGGACATATTGGTAGTTTGTTGAATGAGAGATTACGTAACTTCGGTATACATACTTTGTTGTGCGATCCGCCATTAGAAAAAATAAACTCAAGTAAACCTTGGAAGTCTTTTGAAACATTAGTTGCTGAAGCAGATATTTTAACTTTTCACACTCCTTTAATTTATTATGGAGATTATCCTACATGGCATATGGTTGATATTGATGTGTTAGAGGCGTTGCCTTCTAATCGTATTTTAATTAATACTTGCCGAGGTTCTGTAATAGATAATAATGCCTTACTAAAAGTTTTAGAAAACGGTAAAAAATTAAACGTGATATTGGATGTATGGGAAACAGAGCCAGAATTATCTTTACCTCTTCTATCTTATGCGGATATAGGGACCCCTCATATTGCTGGATACTCTACTGAAAGCAAGACACGCAGCATTCTACAAATATATAATGCATATTGTAATTTTTTTAATATTTTTAATGTAATTAATTTATCTGCGTTAGATTCTCCTGTGATTTATTATTTAAGAGTTCAGAAAGAAATCGATGAAACGTTGTTACATAAATTAGTTAAATTTGTGTATAACATACAATATGATGACGTTATATTAAGACGATTTGCTGCTAAATCAGGAGGATTTGATAAGATACGTAAACACTATTTAGCTCGTAGAGAGTGGTCTTCATTACGCGTAGAAACATACATAGATTCTAATAATGAAATATTAACTAAGTTGGGTTTTAATGTATGTTGTGTGTAAAATTATATTTGCATATGTGTTGTATTGCGTCCATGTTTACTAGTTTTTGTATTATAATGTGCATATTGAGTGATTGAGTGGGTTATAACTGTATTTTTATGGTAAAGAGTTTTTTGTATACAAGCATTTTTAAGGATTATTGTTTGTATGTGTTGAACAGTGTTTTACGTGCGATTTATTATGAATGAGGTATATCTACTTTTATATATAGTAGATAAGAGTTTGTGTTTTTTGTTAATCAGAATGCCATGTAATGTAGTCTATTGATTTTTTTATTAACAGTTATTATGTACTGATTTTGAGATATTTTTATATTGCAGATATAGATTATGAACCATTGTGCTTTGTGGTTCCATTATCATTGAAGTTAATTAACTTGTATTGTGTGTGTATGTATTGTTTTTTTAATATAAAATATCAGTTATGTATCTTTATATTTAATTGGAACTCATGTAAACAGCATTAATCTCATATAGATTCATCATAATTAATATATTTAATAAAAGTTGTAGTGTAATGCAGAAATTAGCTTTAGGCATTGAATACGATGGGTCTTGGTACTGCGGTTGGCAAAGACAAAGAGATGCGCCTAGTATCCAGAGTTATATAGAAAATGCTATAAAAAAAATAACATCTGAATCAGTAACGGTATTTTGCGCGGGAAGAACCGATTCTGGAGTACACGCTTTGGGACAAGTTGTTCATTTTGAAACTTATTCTCGGCGCTCAAAATCAGCTTGGACATTGGGTATGAATCGTTATTTGCCGTCAAGTATTTGCGTGCGCTGGGCTAGGTTAGTAAATAAAGACTTTCATGCTCGATTTAGCGCCATTTCTCGTCGTTATTGTTATATTATTAATAATAATTGCATACGATCTGCTTTGTTATTTAGAAAAACTTGGCATTATAAAAAATATTTAGATATCAATAAAATGTGTGATGCTGCTCAGTATTTATTAGGAGAAAATGATTTCTCTTCGTTTCGTGCAGCAGGGTGTCAGTCATATTCAGCACGAAGAAAATTATATCATATACGTATAATACGTAAAGGTCAATGTATTGTGATAGATATTAAAGCTAACTCTTTTATGTATCGTATGGTACGAAATATTGTAGGTAGTTTAGTAAAAGTTGGTTGCGGGGAGCAACCAGAAAAATGGATTGCAGAGTTGTTAGAAAATTGTAATAGATCACTAGCTGGTGTAACAGCTCCAGCTAGTGGTCTATATTTGGTGGAAGTTAAATATCCTTCAGATTTTTCTATCCCTTCTTCTTTCATCGAAGAACTGTGGTGCGCATAAATATTTTGCATTTTGTATTACATTATTATCACATTTGCACATATTTCTTTCTGTGAATCTGTGTTCTAATGAGAAATGAATTACTTGTTTATAATCATTTTTATAAGATGTCTTCATGCGATTAAATTATTTTTAATATATTTCTCAAAATATGTATATGAAAATAATTATATATGGTATATATTTGATATACTGTATTACTATTAATGAGGCGGTAGTTTTATTAAGCTATATTTTTAATAATGGATTTATTTTTTATAAATAATTTGTGAACATGGAATTATTAATGTTTACAGTATCTGAATATATGTTAAGCATACTTAATTTCGTTAAGAATTTAAAGGTTAAAAATGAGTTGGATTGAACGAATTTTTAATAAAAGCACCATTATACCTACCCGAAAAATAGATATTCCCAAGGGAATATGGACTAAGTGTGATAATTGTGGTCAATTGTTATATAAAAAAGAGTTAGAACGTAATTTAGAAGTGTGCCCTAAATGCGATCATCATATGAGAATTGCAGCGAGGGTGCGTTTATTTTCTTTTTTAGATAAAGGAAGTACATCTGAATTAGGAAGTGAATTTGAACCCAAAGATGTTTTAAAGTTTAGAGATTCAAAAAGATATAAAGATCGTTTAATTTCAGCACAAAAAATAACAAAAGAAAAAGATGCATTGATAGTTATGCAGGGTACTTTATATGGCATGAAGATTGTTGCTGCTTCTTTTGAATTTGCTTTTATTGGCGGATCGATGTCTTCTGTAGTGGGAGCTCGTTTTGTGCATGCAGTAAATCAAGCCTTAAAAATTAAGTGTCCGTTAGTTTGTTTTACTGCAAGTGGTGGCGCTCGTATGCAAGAAGCTCTTATGTCTTTAATGCAAATGGCGAGAACTAGTGCCGCGTTAGCTAATTTACATGAACGATGTTTACCATATATTTCTGTTTTAACTAATCCTACTATGGGAGGAGTATCTGCTAGCTTAGCCATGTTAGGAGATCTGAATATTGCTGAGCCAAAAGCACTTATAGGATTTGCTGGACCTAGGATTATTGAGCAAACAGTTCGAGAAAAATTACCGTTGGGATTTCAACGTAGTGAATTTTTGCTGGAAAAAGGGTCGATTGATCTAATTATACGTAGACCAGATTTGCGATTTAAAGTAGCAGGGTTATTAGCCAAGTTAACTCAACAACCAATACCAAAAGTTGATTATAGACATTGTGTTGAATAGATATCTATATTTTTATTAATTTATATCCATGAAAAAATACTACAATAATTAAAATTGTTGTAAAATATGAATAAAATTTTTCATACTCCCCCCGAGCGATCATCTCTGGGAAAATGGCTGAATTATATTGAATCTTTAAGTCATGTATTAATTGATTTAAATCTCGATAGGGTACGAAAAATAGCTATTAATCTTGGTTTAATGCATCCTGCAGAGTATGTTATACTAGTTGGAGGTACAAATGGTAAGGGCACCACATGTTGTTTATTAGAAACTATTTTATTAAATAATAATAATACGGTTGGTTTATATACTTCTCCTCATCTACTTTCTTATAATGAACGGATTCGAGTGTGTGGAAAAGAGCTTCCAGATAGTATTCATATTGAAGCATTGTCTGTTATAGAGTCCGTGCGTCATCATATTGCATTAACTTATTTTGAATTTATTACTTTGTCTGCTTTGTATATATTTAAGCGAGCTAAATTAGATGTAGTAATTCTTGAAGTTGGATTAGGCGGTAGATTAGATGCAACAAATATTGTCAACCCTGATATTTCTGTAATTACTAATTTTGCAATAGATCATACTGATTTTTTAGGTATAAATCGTGATATGATTGCACAGGAAAAATCAGGTATTTTTCGTTTTAACAAACCAGCAGTAATTGGTGAAAGTTGTTTTCCAGTGATTGCGCGCAAAATGGCACAATATTGTGGAGCAATGTTGTTTGCGCGTGGGAGGGACTGGAATTTTCGTGTTTATGGAAATAAGTGGATTTGGTGGGAGTGCTCTAATGAGTATAAATTATTATATGATTTACCGTTACCTATAATTCCAATAGAAAATGCCGCTACAGCGTTAAGTGTATTATATTGGTTACCTTTTTTGGTGGATAAAACAGCAATAAGCTATGGGTTGCAAGTAGCTACGTTGCCAGGACGTTTTCAAATAGTTACTCGCAGACCAATTGCAATATTAGATGTAGGGCATAATCCTCATGCTGCTAATTATTTAACTAAACGATTACCTGTCCTTCTTAAAAGAAGGACAGGTAAAGTGAGAATGGTCATAGGAATGTTAAAAAATAAGGATATTCAAGGTACCATATATTGTTTAAGTCATTTGGTTGACGTCTGGTATTGTTCTGATTTAAATGTCCCGTTTTCTGCAAGTTCTGTAGAATTATCTGATTGTTTGTTGCATTGTAATGTTCAAATATTTAGTAATATATTAGATGCTTGGAATCAAGCTGTATTAGATGCATCATTTGATGATTGCATTTTAGTATTTGGATCTTTTCATGCTGTCAGTCCAATTATGAGAAATATAATGAAGTAGTTATAAATTTATATTTTTGTGTATATTCTGATCAGTGTTAGGAATATGATGGTCTTTGATATTTTTGTTATTAAATAGTTTACATTAATTATTTAATATTAATATAAGTAGAAAATAGAAAATTAAAAACTAAGGATCTTAGGTTGTTAGATGTTTTAGTTGTATAAAATTGTATGTGTTAAAAAATTTAACGCAAATTAATTAAATAAATTTAGATAAATTTTTTCTATATTTTGTGATTATTTATTTGGAAATTGCATTTTTGAGAGAATATTATCAATAGTATTCTGAATTTTAGTTAATTTAATTTAGATTTTATACTCATGATCGCTGTAATATATATTATATATGTTATATATAATATATATTCTGTGCAAGAACACACTGATTACTATATAGTATACAGAATCATATTGTCAACTGTGTTGTATAATGCAGTATGTGTGGGGTTTTTTATCATTTTTTAATTTTAACTTGTACTAAATTAAAATGGCTATGGTAAATAGTTTTATAGATTCATGAAATAAATTATTAAGTACGTCGGCATGAGTGCATTTTTAATGAAACGTGATAGTAAAAATTTGAATGTTTATGTTTTATAGTAGTTAAAATTATAATTTGATGTAAATGTAGTGTTTAATAATAAAAAAAGCAGGTATATAATTTGTGTGATATTTATCATTGGGGTTTAATAGCATTTATAGTTGGTATCTTATTTTTATGTGTTTTTATGTTGTCTTGTGGATATTTTCTGGGAGGATGTTCAAGTTCACGTTCTAAAAATGTGCCATTTGAATCGGGAATTAAATCTATAGGGAATGCTAGAATACAATTCTCTGTTAAATTTTACTTAATTGCGATGTTTTTTGTAATTTTTGATGTAGAAGGAATATATGTGTATGCTTGGGCTATATCTGTACGAGATGTAGGTTGGATAGGGTTTAGTGAGATCTTTATTTTTATTTTTATTTTATTAGTAAGTTTAATATATTTGATACGAATTGGTATGTTTGATTGGATAGAACAATCATCGCGACATGTCCATTGTGTAGATTTTTTTGATATTGATACTTCGAGATATTTAAAAAAAAGTAATAAAAGGTAGCAGATATGAAATATACTTTAACGACAGCTCGAACAGATAATAGTGAAGATGAGCAATATCCTCTTCAAGAAAAGAAGATTGTGACAGATCCGTTAGAAAAGAATATTCAGCGGAATGTTTTTTTTGGAAAATTAAGTGCTTTTTTACATAAAATTGTTAATTGGGGGCGAGGCAATTCTTTATGGCCTTATAATTTTGGATTATCCTGTTGTTATGTTGAAATGACTACCGCGTTCACTGCAATACATGATGTCGCACGGTTTGGTTCAGAAGTATTACGCGCCTCTCCTCGTCAAGCGGATTTTATGGTTATAGCGGGCACTCCGTTTCTTAAAATGGTGCCAGTAATACAACGATTATATGATCAAATGTTAGAGCCTAAGTGGGTGATCTCTATGGGGGCTTGCGCGAATTCTGGAGGTATGTATGATATTTATTCTGTGGTGCAAGGAGTAGATAAATTTCTTCCTGTGGACCTCTATATCCCTGGATGCCCACCTAGGCCTGAAGCGTATATTCAGGGGTTGTTATTATTAAAAAAGTCTATTAATGAAGAACGACGTCCACTTTCTTGGGTGTTGGGAGATCAAGGGATATATAGAAAAAATATGGAGTCAGAGCGTCAACGTAAACGTAATACTCGCATAGCAGAAACTGTTTTATCTTCTCCAGATGATGAACTTAATATATATTCAAAACAAAACGGTGAGGCATAATCAAGATTTTAAGAATTTTTGTGATAATTGTCATTAGTTGGTAGATATTATGTGTAATGATTCTACAGGTGTTTCTTTAGTTAAAAATATTTACCCGATATTAGATGATTTATTCTCCGTATTCAGTTCTGTAGATTTTGTGCTACAACCTACTCATACTGGAATTTTAATAATTTGGATTAAACGTGAGATGGTAATCCCGGTGTTGACATTTTTAAAAACAACATCAAAACCGTATATTATGTTATATGATTTGCATGGCATAGATGAAAGGTTGCGCATACATCGCGAAGGATTGCCAGAATCAGATTTTACAGTGTTTTATCATTTAATTTCCATATTACGTAATGATGATATAATAATAAAAGTTCCTTTGCTAGAGCAATCTCTATACATAGACACAGTAGTGTCTGTGTTTGCAAATGCGAATTGGTATGAACGGGAAACGTGGGAAATGTTTGGAATTCATTTTAATAAGCATCCTAATTTAACGCGTATAATTATGCCAAAAAACTGGAATGGATATCCGTTACGCAAAGAATATCCAGCTCGTGCTACAGAATTTAATCCTTTTATTCTTACGAAACAAAAGGAAGATTTGGCAATGGAAGGATTATTATTTAAACCCGAAGAATGGGGCATGCATAAACATAGTAAACATGAAAATTTTATGTTTCTTAATTTAGGACCTAATCATCCTTCAGTGCATGGAGTATTTCGTATTATTTTACAATTAAATGGAGAAGAAATTATAGATTGTGTTCCAGATATTGGTTATCATCATCGAGGTGCTGAAAAAATGGGAGAACGACAAACTTGGCATAGTTACATTCCTTATACTGATCGCATTGAATATTTAGGGGGCTGTGTCAATGAAATGCCCTATATTTTAGCTGTTGAAAAACTTGCTGGAATTACAGTACCGGATAGAGTAAAAGTGATCCGCATTATGTTGTCTGAATTATTTAGAATTAATAGCCATTTGTTGTATATTAGTACTTATTTACAAGATGTAGGTGCTATGTCTCCAGTTTTTTTAGCGTTCACTGACAGACAGAAGATTTATGATGTTATTGAATCAATTACCGGATCTCGTATGCATCCTGCATGGTTTCGTATTGGAGGGGTTGCTCATGATTTGCCTAGAGGTTGGGAGTGTTTATTGAGAAAATGTCTTGACTGGATTCCACATCGCGTTTCTTTTTATGTTAAATCAACATTAGAAAACAGTATATTTAAAAAACGAGCGTGTGGCATTGGCGCATATAATGCCAAGGATGCATTAGATTGGGGAGTAACTGGAGCAGGATTGCGTGCTACCGGCATTGAATTTGATATACGTAAGTCACGTCCTTATTCTGGATATGAAAATTTTGATTTCGATGTACCAATAGGAAATGGAATCAGCGATTCTTACAGCCGAGTAATGTTAAAAGTAGAAGAAATATATCAAAGTGTACGTATTTTGGAACAATGTTTGCAGAACATGCCAATAGGCCCATTTAAATCAGATCACCCTTTAGCAACTCCTCCTATGAAAGAATACGCCCTACAACATATAGAGACTCTTATTACTCATTTTCTGCAAGTATCATGGGGTCCTGTTATTCCGGCTAATGAGTCCTTTCAAATGATTGAAGCCACAAAAGGTATTAATAGTTATTATTTAATTAGTGATGGGAATACTATGAGTTATCGTACTCGTATTCGTACTCCTAGTTTTCCTCATCTACAGCAGATTCCACATGTTATTCGTGGTAGTTTAATATCTGATTTAATTGTGTATTTAGGTAGTATTGATTTTGTTATGTCTGATGTAGATCGTTAATAAATGGAGAAATATGAGTAATATTAAAATTAATGATATGTCCACTAGTTTAACTAGTAATGGTTTTTTTCAATTAAGTCAAGAAGAATGTAATGCTATTCAAGAAGAATGTACACATTATGAAGATATGCGCGCGGTTTCTATTGAAGCGTTAAAAATTATTCAAAAAAATCATGGGTGGGTACCAGATGAAGCAATTATATTGATTGCTAAAATATTATGTATTTCTGCCGCTGATCTAGAAGGTGTCGCAACATTTTATAATCAAATTTTTCGTCAACCGGTAGGTCGTCATATCATTAGGTATTGTGATAGCGCGGTATGCTACTTGGTTGGGTGTGAAAAAATCAAAAACACTTTAACATATCTGTTGAATATTACAGTGGGTAGCACAACTTCAGATAATCGCTTTACCTTATTGCCTACTTGTTGTTTAGGTATTTGCGACAAAGCTCCAGTCATTATGATAGACAAAGATATTTATCCTTATATAGTTCCGGAAACAATTACAAAATTGTTAGGACAGTATTTATGAGCAATACTTATGATGTTAGTGCAGAAAATAATCCACTTACATGGAGAATGCGTGACGATAAACAACCAGTATGGTTGCATGAATATAAATCTAAAAATGGGTATCGAGCTGCGTATAAAGCAATTACTCAAATGTCTCCAGAAGAGATTATTGAATTAGTTAGAAATTCAGGTTTAAGAGGTCGTGGAGGTGGGGGTTTTTTTACTGGAATAAAATGGTCTATGATGTCTCAAAGTAAGTCAGTCTGCTCTCGTTATTTAGTGTGTAATGCAGACGAAATGGAGCCAGGAACTTATAAAGATCGATTTTTAATGGAACGATTGCCTCATTTATTATTAGAAGGTATATTAATTTCAAGTTATGCTTTAGGAGCGTCACGAGCGTATATTTTTTTGAGATATGAATACATAATCGTTGCGAAATATTTAACTCGTGCTATAGCCGAGATTAAATCAATTGGATTGATTGGTAAAAACATATTGAATAGTGAGTTTAATTTTGAGTTATTCTTGCATACAGGAGCTGGAAGATATATTTGTGGAGAAGAAACAGCGTTGATTAACGCTTTAGAAGGGCGTCGAGCAGTGCCGCGTGCTAAACCACCTTTTCCAAGTCATGTAGGATTGTGGGGAAAACCTACATGTGTCAATAATGTTGAGACGTTATGCAATATTCCAGGAATTATTGAGCATGGGACCACTTGGTATCGGAATATTTCTTCTAAAAAAAGTAATGATTCAGGTACAAAATTAATGGGATTTTCTGGTCGAGTTAAAAACCCAGGGGTTTGGGAGCTACCTTTTGGTACGACTGCTAGAGAAATTTTAGAAGATTATTCTCGAGGCATGTGTCCTGGTTTTAGTTTAAAAGCATGGCAACCTGGGGGTGTAAGTACAGATTTTTTAACTACAGATCATTTAGATACACCTATGGATTTTGATAAAATTGCTATTTCTGGTAGTAGATTTGGAACTGGTATGGCAATAGCGATAGATAATACTGTAAATATGGTGTCTTTAGTGCGTAATTTAGAAGAGTTTTTTTCAAGAGAATCTTGTGGTTGGTGTACTCCTTGTAGAGATGGGTTACCGTGGATAGTAAAATTGTTGATTTCTTTGGAAAATAAAGACGGCAGACCTGGAGACATAGAATTATTAGAGAAATTGTGTTGTGTACTCGGACCTGGAAGGACTTTTTGCGCTCACGCCCCAGGAGCTATAGAACCTTTGAAAAGTGCTTTAAAATATTTTAAAAATGAATTTGAATTGGGTATTCATGAATTTTATAAACAGGAACCGAATCGTATTATTTGTGTGCAAATTAATTAAAAAACTTTTTATCAAAAAAAATAAATATAATCATTTATATGATTAACATAAATAATATACATTGATGATTTTTAAACTTTTTCAGGCACCAAAAAATATAAAATTGGTATATTAAAATGATGATTTCTATTTATATAGAAGGGAAAAAGTATACAGTGGAAGATTCAAAAAATATACTGGAAACATGTTTGTCTCTTGGATTCGATATTCCTTATTTTTGTTGGCATCCTGCTTTGGGTAGTGTTGGAGCGTGCAGGCAATGCGCAGTAAAACAACAATATTTTAGTAACACAATAAAAGATACAAAAAGTCATTTGGTGATGTCTTGCATGACACCAGTATCAGATGGTAGTTCTATTATTATTTTTGATGATGAGGTAGAAGAATTTAGAAAAAATATATTGGAGTTGTTAATGATTAATCATCCTCATGATTGTCCAATATGCGAGGAAGGAGGTAATTGTCATCTTCAAGATATGACAGCAATGGTTGGACAAACATATCGTCGTTATAGGTTTAATAAGCGTACACATTATAATCAATATTTGGGACCGTTTATTGGGCATGAAATGAATAGGTGTATTACTTGTTATCGTTGCATACGTTATTATAATGATTACGCCGGCGGTGATGATTTAGGGGTATTCGGGGTACATGATAACATTTATTTTGGACGAGTACAGGATGGTATGTTACGAAGTGAGTTTTCTGGAAATTTAATAGAGATATGCCCTACTGGAGTGTTTACTGATAAGACACAGACACAAAATTATACCCGTAAATGGGATATGATTTTTGCGCCGAGTATCTGTCAACAATGTAGCGTTGGATGTAATATTATTGTAGGTGAGCGTTACGGAAAGTTGTGTCGTGTTGAAAATCGCTATAATGGCAATATTAATGGTTATTTTTTGTGTGATCGTGGTCGATTTGGATGTGACTACGTTAATATTGATAATAGACCTAAAGTTCCATCAAATAAGCAAGGTGATAATTGGGTTGTGTTGAATGAAAGACAAGCAATACAAGAGGCTACTAATGGATTAAAATATAATTGTAACAGGATAATTGGTATTGGATCTTCTCGCGCCAGTATGGAAAGCAATTTTTCTTTATTAAAATTGGTAGGACCAGATAATTTTTATAATGGGATTAATAATCTTGAACAAGAGCGATTATTATTAATAATTGAAATACTGTGTAATAGTGGTATTCAAGTTCCGTCGTTACATGAAGTGGAAAGTTATGATACAGTATTAATATTAGGAGAGGATTTAACTCAAACTGGAGCACGAGTAGCACTGTCGATACGTCAGGCAGTTAAAGGGAAAGCTCGTAAAGACGCAGAGGCTCAAGGAATTTTTGATTGGCAATCAGCGGCTATTATAAATAACGCTCAAGGTATTAAAAATAATATATTGATAACTGGGGTTGACAAGACTAAATTAGACGATGTTGCTATATTAACATATTATGATTCAGTACAGAATCAAGCACGGTTTGGTTTTGCTATTGCTCACGTGTTAGATCATACTGCTCCCGAGGTTAAAGATTTTGATTCTAAACTGAATGAGAAATTAGATATAGTTGTACAAAAATTAATGGAAGCGCACAAGCCATTAATTATTTCAGGAAGTAGTGCAGGTAGTAAAGAGTTAATTGCTGCAGCGGCAAATATTGCTCGTGCTTTAAAAAATCGAGGGAGTGAGGTTGGAATTACTTTTATCGTAGGAGAAGTAAATAGCATAGGTTTGGTAATGTTAGGTAAAAAAAGTCTCGATGCTGCTCTTATAGATATTTGTAGTACTAATACTTCATCCGTTGGTTTAATTGTCTTAGAAAGTGATTTATATCGTCATGCACAGGCAAATCAAGTTGATGTTGCTTTAAACAAGGTTAATTATTTAATTGTATTAGATCATCAATATACTCTGATTCAAAAGAAGGCAAATTTAGTTTTACCAGTTTCTAGTTTTGTTGAAAGCGATGGTACTGTGATTAATTACGAAGGGCGTGCACAAAGGTTTTTTCGCTTATATAAGCCACAAAGTTATGAAAAAAATACAGTTATTTTAGAAAGTTGGAGATGGTTATATTTGATACATGATTGCTATATAAATTATATTAGAAAAAAAAATTTGCATATTGATCAGATTATAGATGCTATTGTTTATTATTTTCCAAAATTAATTGGAATTAAACAGACATCTCCGGACGCATCTTTTCGTATATATGGACAAAAATTAGCTCGTGCACCGCATCGTTATAGTGGACGTACAGCGATATATGCTAATGTTGATGTACACGAACCCTGTATATCACAAGATGATGATACGATGTTTTCTTTTTCTATGGAAGGTAATCATAATGTTCAATCTTTTCATAAACAAGTGGCGTTTGCATGGGCTCCGGGATGGAATTCTCCGCAAGCATGGAATAAATTTCAAGATAAAGTAGGTGGGAATTTGCATTCTGGTAATCCGGGAATACGTGTATTACATTCTGACAATGGTGCGACATTGAATTGGTTTAATATGATTCCTCAATCTTTTAAAATTATGAAAAATATTGATCGGTGGTTGATAGTACCTTATTGGCATTTATTTGGCAGTGAAGAAACCTCTCAGCGATCCAAGTGTATTCAAGATTGTATGCCAAATCCTTATGCAATGATCAATCAATTAGATGCGTTGCAACTAAAAATACAAAAAAATATGTTGCTTAAATTTACATGTGCTGAGCAAATTTTATGCTTACCGATCAAATTTAGTAGTAATTTACCTACAGGCCATATTGGATTACCTTTAGGTTTTCCAGATATTCCTTTATTTTTATCTGGTATGTATGCACAAGATGTTCAAGGAGTATTATTGTGATGTTTGGTTCGTCAGAAATTGTTACGAAACATTGTGTTTCCGAAATTTTTCATGCGGTAATTATTTTGTTAGTGGTAGTCGCTTGTGGTGCATACATGAGTTTTTTAGAACGCAGATTATTGGCGTTGTTTCAAAATCGTTATGGTCCTAATAGAGTAGGTTGGCATGGTTCATTACAATTATGCGCTGATTTAATTAAAGTTATGTTCAAGGAGGATTGGATCCCTCCATTTTCTGATCGTATTGTATTTGTTTTGGCCCCAGTGATAGCTTTTATTTCATCATTAATGAGTATATTGATTATTCCTTTTACGCCTACATGGATAATATGGGATTGTAATATTGGTATATTATTCTTTCTTATGATGTCAGGATTGACGGTTTATTCAGTGTTGCTTGCGGGTTGGGCAAGTAACAATAAATATGCTTTAATTGGAGCTGTGCGTGCTGCAGCGCAAACTCTTAGTTATGAGGTGTTTTTAGGTTTATCTATAATGGGTGTAGTTGCTAAATCTGGATCGTTTAATTTAAAAATTATAGTTGAAGATCAGTTATATCTGTGGAATGTAATTCCTCAGTTTGTAGGATTTATTACTTTTTTTTTAGCTGGCATGGCTTTGTGTCATAGACATCCATTTGATCAACCAGAATCAGAACAAGAGTTGGCAGATGGTTATCATATTGAATATTCCGGTATTAAATTTAGTTTATTTTTTATTTCTGGATATATCAATATGATTGTCATTGCTTCATTCATTGTAACACTATTTTTTGGGGGGTGGCAAGGACCTTGGTTTCCTCCTATGATTTTGTTTATTACTAAAACTTTTTTATTGTTGATAGTGTTTATATTGATACGTGCGGCCTTACCACGTCCACGTTATGATCAAGTTATGTTGATAGGTTGGAAAATTTGTTTACCAATGACGTTGTTTAATTTATTAAGTACTGCTGTTGTTATTTTATTATAATTATTAATATAGGTTAAATATATTATGATGAAGTTAAAAAAGGTTTTTATAGATATTGGTTCTATATTACGTAGTATTTGGATGATAGGAATGCAAGCATTTAGTAAACGTGAAACTCGGATGTATCCTGAAGTTCCGTATATTCCATCACCTAGATATCGTGGTCGTATCGTATTGACTCGAGACTCTTCAGGTCGAGAACGTTGTGTAGCTTGTAATTTATGCGCTGTAGCTTGTCCAGTAGGGTGTATTTCTTTGAAAAAAGGAGAATCTACAGATGGTCGGTGGTATCCAAAATTTTTTAGAATCAATTTTTCTAGATGTATTTTTTGTGGTATGTGTGAAGAGGCATGCCCAACAGCAGCTATTCAATTAACTCCAGATTTTGAAATGAGTGATTTTAAAAGACATGATTTAGTGTATGAAAAGTCTGATTTATTAATATCGGGTCCTGGAAAATATTTAGAGTATGATTTTTATCAATTTTCTGGTAAGGAAATATTAGATAAAAAAAAGGGGGACGCGATAAAAGAATCAAAGCCTATAAATGTTAAAAACATATTGCCCTAATTTTGAAGTGATGGTTAATGAGAGGAGTGTGGTATGACGGCGCTATTTTATATTTCTGGAATCACAGCAATATTGTCTACGATATGTGTAATACTGCATTATAATCCAATGCGTGCTTTATTATACTTAATAGTTTCATTTTTATCTATATCATGCAATTTTTTTTCTTTAGGAGCATCTTTTGCTGCTGCTTTGGAAATTATTGTTTATGCAGGAGCTATCATGATTTTATTCGTATTTGCGATAATGATGCTTAATACGAAAAATATTATATTTGGTATACAAAAGGAAAGTAGATTTTTAAACCCCATATTATGTTGTGGTTCTGCGTTGTTGGTAGGTATTTTGTTTGCAGTTTTATTGTACATATCCTTTGTGTTAAAAGATGATTTTATAAATGTAAATAACTCAATAATAGACTCAAAACAAGTTGGTGTTGCATTATTTGGGCCATATATATTAACGGTAGAGCTAGCATCATTTTTATTATTAGGTGCGTTGATTTCTGTGTTTCATTTGTCTCAAAATAATACATTATCTGATGATTGTATTGATTCTACTCAATT